>JAUVIJ010000113.1 GCA_030592835.1 Candidatus Cloacimonadota bacterium
AATGTGTGAGGAATTTTACTTCAGGACATTTCTCTTTAACCTGTTTTAACCAGGCTCTGCCTAATTGGGCTCTGTCTTTAACTTTCTGTGAGATGCTAGTTGATAGTTTAGTCATTAAAATATAGGTTTGCATAACTACCTCCTGAATTTATATCCTGGGGAAAGTAGATCAGTTATATACGGGCTCCACTACGTTCCCTGCAAATATTATCGTATTTTCGTTCCTGATCATAAAAGAGAAGGGTCGGTTAACTATCATCACGAAACCTGGTGGAGGGATCGAAACAGTTTTCATACCAACGGAAGTAATTGCAGCTGCTTCTGTCCCTTCCTCGTTGACATTGATAAAGGTTTTATGTTTAATTTCGTCTATATAAAGAAAAGTATCTTTTGCCAATCTTTTGAAATCTGCTGATTGACTGTCAAATGCTTCGATCATACCCAGAGATCTTAATGTCTCGACCAAGTCGATACTGAATTCCATTTTGAATTTGGGAAATTGAAGATAACCATCGGTCATCGTAAATTCCTCTTTCCATTGTTGCCAGTTTTCAGGTGTTAGTTCCCGATAAAAATGATCAAGGTTGAAATCAGGTAGGGGAAGGAATATTGTCATCATCAGTTTGCCCTCACCATATGGGATATTCACTGCCTGGAATAGTTCATTTTCAAGATATTTAAAATCTTCATCCATACTCATCATTTCGCACTGAATATTTGTTTTAGCAGAAGTATGAAATTTGCCTTTTCTTGTCTGTTTGGAATCAAATTCCCTGGTCCAGCTTCCTAAAAAATATACTGCATTGATCAAATATACATTCATCATAGGAGGAATAAAATCTGTGATCTTTTCGATCTTATCGTTAGTATTCTCACGAACCCAGCTATTGATCAGATCGACTGTACCAGGGGAATTGAAATCAGCCGGTTTGATCTCTGCTGAATAATAGTTTTTCATATCTTTAATAAACCCGGATTGTATCGTAATCTCTTTTTTATACCAGAAAGAATTGGCGATGTTGATCGTAATATCAGGATCAAGATTAACGATCTCATCATGTTGTCCTTTAAAAAAATCATTGATCTCATCGATCTTAATACCCTCGAATTCAAGTACATTTGCGATTTCTGAATATGTTTCTTTTTCAGCTCCAGTTAGACACATCCCCAGAGCTAGAGAAATGCTCAGAGGAGAGATCATGAAATTCTGATCTTTTTCTACTTGATTGAACATTTTCAGGGCAAAGATTTCCTGAGTGCAATGCATCCCCAGATCGATTTCTTTCACTTTACCTTTCTTACTGAAGGCAAACAGCACTGATGAACAGACAATTGTAACAATAAGTAACATTATTAAATTAATCTTTAAACGGAACATCAACAACCTCCTAATTTATTTATAAAATTATTTCGGCTTCTTCTTCATTGACCAGATCTTGTAACAGTTCCCTTGTTGTATCTGCCATTTCCTGGGGGACCTGGAATTGAACAACACCAATGGCCATAATACTTTGCAGTCCCTGCCCTTTGATCGCATAAATAATTCCGGCGTCTTCCAGAACTGACTTTATTATCTGGATAAGAGCCGGATTAGAGGTTTTAAAAACACTGACAAATTCAACAAATTCCAGCTCAGGATCCGGTAAAAGTTTATCAACAAGTGCAACCTGACATTCCGGACATCTACTGATACCAGGGGTGAATTCTGCTTTACATTTTGGACAGTACATAATTAATCCTTTAACCCAGATAATGCAGTAGATATTTTAAAATAGCAGCATTCTTTTATGTGTGAATGAATTACAAAATTGTTTCTGAATATCTTTATGATATGCAGGAAAATTTTATAACCCATCACCCTATAAAATATTACCACTCTTTAATAAACCTCTATCGCATTATCTGGGTTTAAATTTCAATAAGTTCGTAAGATCGACTGCCAAGTCCGATTTTTTCAGCATGATCCAGTTGTACTGTAGGATCGAGTTTAGGCTCGGACAAACGACCCAGATCGGTTTTATTATATTTACGGGTTAGATCCAGAGTAGCCTGATCGATTGCAACCGGGTCAAAACCACCCAGAATACCCAGATCATCAATCATCGGTTTCTGTTTAATATTCATACAGTCACATTCCCGGGTCATATCAGTCATAACATTGATATAGAAGCATTTATCCTTTTTATTCTGCACAGCACCGAGAGCATATTCAGCAATTCTTTTCTGGATGTCTTCCGACTGTACTCCCCAATTAAACCTGACAGCATCATATTTGCACAGAGAAATGCACTCACCACAACCTACACATTTTTCCTCTATGATGTAAGCTACATTTTCCTTTTCAACAATCGCATCCACAGGGCACCATTTCATACAGACCTGACAATTTACGCATTTTGTAGAGTTAATGTAAGGTTTAATGGAAGAATGCTGTTTCATTTTTCCTTTTCGGGAAGACAGCCCCATACCCAGATTTTTCAATGCTGCCCCCAACCCGGTTAGAATATGACCTGTAGGATGGGAAATGATCACAAGAGCATCAGCCAAGACAGCATCCCGCGCAATGTTAACGCTTTTATATTTTATTCCAGGAATTTCAACTTTAATCTCGGTATTACCCATTAAACCATCAGCCATGATGATAGGAGCGCCCAAGCTTCCATATGAAAATCCATGTTTATGAGCTAAAATCAAGTGTTGTATGGCATTCTGAAGTGATCCTGAATAGAGGGTTGATGTTTCCGTAATAAAGGGGAGTGCATGTAAATTTTTGATATGATTAACTACGACTTTAATAAGTTCCGGGGCAATGTGGGTATCGTTATTTTCATCACCGAAATGTGTTTTGATTCCAACCTTATAATTTTGTTTGATACGAGATTTGAAATTAAGGACAGGCAATAGTCTGCTTAAAGCTGTTAAGCGTTCTTCGAGTTTACTGTGAGCAGATAATTTACAGTAGTATAGCTTTTTCAGCAACTTTAATACCTCCGGATATTCCTTTTGTCAATTAGATCAGCATAAAAATCTGTGTCACAAATCCATTTTTTTCTAATATATTAAGAAAATTTTTTACGTCAAGCTGTAAATCAGAAGTTGCTGCTCAATATGGGATGTATTATATTATTTCTAAATCTATCGGGAGGTAAAATGAAAAACAGACTTTCATTCACGAATCTTGGTAACACCTATTTACATAAAATGAGGAACAGGATCAATCACTCAGAGGATAGAGTTGATCTGGAAAACAGTTTTTCCCAGACCGTGTGTAGTTTATTGAACGATGTCTTCGAAACTGAACCAATTGAAATTGAAGATAATGATATCCTTTTCGATCCGGACTCAAAAATAAATTATTCTGTAAGCAGTAAATTAAGAGAGCAAGTCAGATTCAATGATGTCTGGCAGAATTCCGATCTACCCAATGTAATCGGTAAATTTGCAGATTCTGTATATCATAGGTTTTTGCATTTATCCAAACATCCGGAAAAAACAAATAGAAAAATCAGAAATTAGATTTGAAGGCGGGATTTTCCCGTCTTTTTTTTTATGAGAATTACTTAATTGTACTTTACAAAAACTAAGGTGGATAAAATTTTATAAACTAAATTCAGAATATTAGGGGCGAAAATGAGACAAATAGGATTCCAAAATCCAATTGAACCCAGGAAAACTGCATTATCTGAAGTTGAAGATTGGTATCAACATCTTCTGGCAGAAAAAAAAGAGCAACCTTATCAGCCGATCAAGAGAAATAATTTTGGACAGTATAATATGGCTGTAAATTATCTCACTTCAGTTCTTGAAGAAGCCCGGGCAATAAACAAGGTGGCTGTATTCAATATCGATCATATGGCTCAGATCCAGTTTAAAGGTAAAGATGCCGAAACTCTGTTAGACAAAGTCTTGCCAACCGATATTGCTTCGATGAAAACAGGTCAATGCAAATATTCACTCCTGTTAACAGATCAGGGAACTGTCCTGGATGATATGATAATAATGCGTTTTAGCCAGGATATGTTTGTACTGGTTATCAATGCTGGACACGACATCACTGATCGTAATCTAAATATAATATCAGATGCTGATTATATTCTGAAATACAATGTTCCGGATGTTGAAGTTGAGGTGCAGGACATATCGGATCAACTGGTGAAAATTGATATCCAAGGTCCCTTATCCTATAAACTTCTCGCTTCCCATTTCGGGAAACAAGTGTTGAAAAACCGGAATAAACCTGAAAAGAACATGAAATTTTTTACATTTAACGAATTTGAACATCAGGGACATCGATATATCATCAGCAGAACAGGTTATACAAACCGATGGGGCTGGGAATTATATGTTCCGATCGAAGTTGCAGAATCCGAATTCAAAGAAATAGTTAAAAAAGCTCTGGATCTTGGCGGATTATTAGTCGGTCTTGGGGGAAGAGATGAGAACAGAATTTCAGCCGGTAATTTTGGTTTACCTCTGAATGGAAATGAATATGACAAAGATCATACCCCTGTGAACTGTCCCTTATTCAACGCAGCCATAGACATGAATAAAATAGGTTTTATTGGTAAAAATGCTCTGGAAAAAGAGATCAAGTCCGGTAGTGATAAAAGAATGGTCTTGTTGATATCAGAAGGCATCGCTGTCGGGCGGGGGATTTACCTTAACGAAACCAGGATTGGAACAGTTACTTCAAGCATTAATTCCCCCAATGTATCTATGGAGAAAAGAGAGTATATCGGCTCAAATCGGAAAAATGTGCAGGGAGAAGATGGAATTGCAGCGATCGGATTAGGCTGGATCTCACCTAATCCTTTTGAAGTTGATGCCGAGGGTAAGGATATCCTGGAGATAGATGGGAATCCGATAAGAATAAGAGTTGAATTCTTTCGAGAAAAAAATGGGGAGAAAGTTGGTAATCCGCTTCTTGGTTACATCTCGGCTGATGGTGTGAATCCGGCAACAGCTCCCAGACCTTTGAAACACATAGAGAATCTATAGAACTTTCCAGTAATGTTATTGTTTCTTGAAAGTTATTTGTCCCTCTGTCAGATGCAGATGCAGATTGATAAAAGGTGAATTCCCCAGGATAAGAACATTGTCCTTAATCCGGTCGAAGTTAATTCCATCCTGCTTTATTTCCGCTTTACCAGTAACTTCTATCTGATAACTTCTATCTTCATCCAGTAAAATGGTGACATTTCCTTTATTTATTATCAGATTATGATCCAATACATCATCAGATGGTAGGAAGAGTTTAATATCCTGCTGTAATTCATTGAAGATCCCCTTAATTTTTTGTTGATACTTCAGAATATATATAGAATCCTGGATAGATTCGGAAAAGTTATGAAGGATTTTACTTTTGGGAAGTCCAAATCCGGTTGCACTCCATCTCAAAACAAAGTCATTGGTAAAAGTAATATCTAGTTCAGATTCGCACAATACCAGTTCATAATTTTTAGACAGAATCACTGATTGGTCATATTTTTTTGTTACGAAAGTTTTTTCTTTATTATATGGAGTTGCTGTTAAGACAAAGATTACCAGGAAAATTATCAGCAAAGGGATAATGTGGGAAAGGATACGCATAGATCTGGTTACTGAATTAAAACTTCCCGGTAGAAATATATCCTTATCTAGTTTAAGAAAATAAAAAAGTGTAGCCGCTGTAAAATAAACAATTCCTCCTGCCCAGATAACATCACTTAGAAAATGACCTCCTTGAAGGATCCTTGCAAAGCCGATGATCATTCCAAAGATCAGGGTGATTATTAGAGTGATTGTAGCAAGTTTCCTCCTTTTTTTCCTGAGAATAAAATATAGTGCAAAAAAATAAAAACCCATTGTAGCATGACCGCAGGGAAAGGACTTACCTTTACTGGATGTATCTATACTCAGAACTTTTTCGTAATTATATTTCCCATTGAATTCCAACAGGTTTCGTGGCCTGGGCCGATCCCAGTTGGATTTTAAAACCGCATTGGTTATTAAACCCGGACCTATTGCCATTACTAGGATGAGATAGATCGCTATTTTCTTATACTTGTAGTAGATTTGTTTTCTAAAACTGAAAGTTAATATAAAAATTGCTGCTGCAGTAATCAGTAAAGCGGGGATGTTACCGTAGTGATAGATAAATAACCAGGGTTGTGAATTTTTTAAAAACCAACCTGATTCCTGCGACCAGAACAATCGTTGAAAATCAAGATCATATGAGGATAACCAGAAAATTGAGCTGGCTATCAGCAACATGATTACAGGAATAATAAAATCATAGAGCTTCTGTTTTTTTTCAGAATTTAACATAAAATCCAAATATTCAAGTTAAATCCGAAAGAACAAGTTTTTTAGAAAAAAAAAGCCGATTCAGATGAATCGGCATCTTTTGTAATGTGTTAGATTATTTTAGCATGAGCATTTTTTTGATCGATGAGTATTTCGTTGAATTAAGTTTGTAGAAATATATTCCGCTGGTAAGTTTTCGTCCGGAATCGTCAGTGCCGTTCCAGTATACTGTATGATCCCCGGATTCTCTGAGCTCATTCAGTATAGTAGAAACCAGTTCACCTTTCAGATTAAACACCTGTAATTTCGCTTTGCCTGCATCTTTTAAATAAAAAGAGATCGCAGTTTCAGGATTAAA
>JAUVIJ010000039.1 GCA_030592835.1 Candidatus Cloacimonadota bacterium
CGTGATCTCCGGCTCAAAACAGGGTGTGTCCAAGGCTTGTGAACTTGCCGAGGAACAAGGTGCTAAGAGAGTAGTTCCACTGGCTGTTGGAGGACCTTTCCATTCTCCTCTTATAGATAAAGCCGGTGTCTGGTTGGCAGAAGAAATGGCAAAAATAAATTTCTCCAAAACTGATATACCAGTTATCGCCAATGTAAATGCCATCCCTGTCACAGACATTAATCAGATTAAACAGAACCTGACAAAACAGGTCACATCTGCTGTATTCTGGACTGATTCTGTAAAATATATGATTTCCATGGGAATTGAGTTGTTTATTGAATTCGGACCGAAAAAAGTACTTGCGGGTATGATCAAGAAAATTGACAAAAATGCGAAAATATTGAATATAGATAAAATCGAGGATGTTGACTCGGTAAAATCTGAATTGGAGCAATTGTGAGTCATTTAAAAGATAAAGTTGCAATTATTACCGGAGCAGCCAGAGGAATTGGATTTTCAATTGCTGAGTTATTTGCAAAAGCAGAGGCAACTGTTATTATTCTGGATATTTCAACTGAACTGATAAACGCTGCTGTTGAAAAACTGGAATCAGTTTCTTCAACAACAATTTGCGGTTTCTCTGCAGATGTTACTGATGAAGACAGAATAGGTGAGATCTTCAAGCAGATAATCCAACAATATGGTAAAATCGATATTCTGATCAACAATGCCGGAATAACCAAAGATGGCTTATTAATGAAGATGAAAATTTCCGATTGGGATGCAGTGCTGAACGTGAATTTAAAGGGCACTTTTATCTGCACACAGAAAGTAAGCCGGTTGATGTTGAAACAACGTCATGGCGTTATCATTAACATGGCTTCGATTATCGGTATTATGGGAAATGCCGGACAGGCAAATTATGCAGCTTCTAAAGGTGGAATCATTGCTTTTACTAAATCTGCAGCCAAGGAATTTGCTTCTCGTAATGTCCGGGTTAATGCAATTGCCCCCGGGTTTATTAAAACAGATATGACAGCGGCATTATCGGATGAGATCATGGCCAAATACTCTGATCTGATCCCCATGAAAAGAATGGGAAATCCGGAAGATGTCGCAAATTTATGTTTATTTCTGGCTTCTGATTCGGCTAGTTATATTACTGGTCAGACCATCACTATCGATGGTGGCATGTATATGTAGTAACAAAATAAAGGAGGAAGAATGGATTTATTACAAAAAGTAAAAGAAATTATTGTAGAAGAATTGGGTGTTGAAGAAAATGAAGTAATTCTTGAGGCAAGTTTCATTGAAGATCTGGGAGCAGATTCATTGGATACTGTTGAATTGATAATGAAATTTGAAGAAGAGTTTGATATTGATATTGCTGATGAGGATGCAGAAAATTTAACAACTGTCGGCAAAGCAATTGAATATCTGAAAACAAAAATAAGCTAAGACATTTTACGGTGGAACTGGCCACAGTTCCACCGCTATCGTTTTACTTAAGAAGATCTTGATAGTTTGACGAGGTATTTATGGGAAACAGAAGAGTAGTAATTACAGGTCTGGGCACTATTAATTCAGTTGGTCTTAAGGTCTGTGAAACCTGGGATAATTTGCTCGCCGGTAAATCTGGTATCGACCGAATTAAAAGGTTTGAAGTAACTGATGAGTATGCGAGTAAAATAGCCGGTGAGGTTACAGGTTATGATCAGGAAAACTATTTTGATCGTAAACGTGCAAGAAGAATCGATCGATACACTCAGTTTGCACTGATTGCTGCTCAGGAGGCTTTTGCTGATTCCGGATTACTGAAAAAGGATTTCAATCATGATAAAGCAGGTGCTATTATTGCTTCCGGGATCGGAGGTATGGCAACTTTTGAAGAAGAAGCGAGAAAAATCGTTGAGGTCGGTCCCAAAAGAATCAGTCCCTTCTTTATCCCGAAAATGATATCGAACATTGCCTCAGCCGAAGTGGCTATTAAATATAATTTGAGAGCTATGAATTTTAATATAACTTCAGCCTGTGCTTCGGCAAATCATGCTCTGGGAACAGCATTCAGAGCGATCCAATACGGTGATACAGACATAATGGCGGCTGGGGGTGCAGAAGCATCTGTAACACCTCTGGCTCTGGCAGGATTTTGTTCCATGCGAGCTCTCAGCACTAGAAATGATGAGCCTAAAAAAGCCAGCCGACCTTTTGATAAAGAAAGAGACGGATTTGTTATGGCTGAAGGTGCTGCTGTTATCATCCTGGAAGAATATGAACATGCTCTAAAAAGGAATGCGAGAATTTATGCAGAAATCATTGGATATGGAGCAAGTTGTGATGCTTTCCATATTACAGCTCCGGCAGAGAATGGTGAAGGTGGAGCAAGAGCGATGCAGTCGGCTATATCCGATGCCGGGATTAAACCGGAAGATATTGACTACTTAAACGCCCATGGAACATCTACCCTGCTGAATGATAAGAATGAAACCGCTTCCATTAAGACTGTCTTTGGTGATTATGCCAGAAAAATGAAGATCAGTTCAACAAAATCCATGGTGGGACATACTTTAGGAGCAGCCGCAGGTATTGAAGCCATCTGCTGCTGTAAATCAATTGGTACTGGAATGATCCACCCGACTATAAATTACGAATATCCCGATCCTGAATGTGATCTGGAATACGTACCTAATAAAGCTATCAGTTATGATGTTAAAACCGCTCTTAGTAATTCACTTGGATTCGGGGGTCATAACGGAGTTCTTATATTTAATAAAATCTAGTGTGAAGGGTGAGAAGATTACTCTTCCAATATTGTATTTTGAAAAAAACAATTAATAACTTATTCCTCAAACTCAAAAATTTTTCCCAATCCCCACAGGAATTTAACGAACTTCAGAAGATCATCGGATATACATTTAAGAATACTCTTATACTGAAAATCGCTTTATCACACAAATCACTGGGAAATGGGGATCTTTCAGGGTTCGAGAGAATGGAGTTTCTTGGTGATTCGATTTTAGGAATGATCATCGCCGAGGAATTGTTTTCACATTTTCTTAGTTACGACGAAGGACAATTATCCAAATTAAAATCAAAAATCGTATCCAAAAAATACTTAGCAAAAAGAGCCAAAAACATCCGGCTAGGTAACTTTATCCGTATGAGTACCGAGGCAATACAGTCCGGAGGAAAAGAGTCGGATTCGATACTGGCAGATTCCATGGAATCATTGATCTGCGCCATTTATCTCGATGGAGGATTAATAAAAGCGAAGAGATTCATCAGCAGATATATTCTGGACAATTTTCAGGTTAAGATAAAATCAGATGACCTCAGGGATTATAAAAGTATCCTGCAGGAATTTACTCAGTCAAAATATCAGAAATTGCCGGAATACAGAATTGTGAATGAATCCGGTCCTGAACATGAAAAAACTTTTTCCTTTATAGTCTATATAAACAATCAACAAATTGGGGACGGTATAGGTCCTAATAAAAAAGATGCTCAGCAAAATGCTGCTAAAAAAGCCTGTAATCACTTTAATATTTAGAATCAGCCCAACAACCGTATTTTCTTATTAATGAAAATCCTGCCTGTTTTTATCCCTCATCAGGGTTGCCCTTTCAAATGTATATATTGTGATCAGACTAAGATTTCCGGTACAGACAAAATATCACCTGAAAAAATATCAAAAATTGTAAAAGATTTCTGCTATCTAAACCTGCAATATGATAAAGAAATTGCTTTTTACGGTGGGACTTTTACAAATCTAGACCCAGAAATAATAAAATTCTATCTGGGATTGATCTCCCCATATCTTGATAAAAAAACGTATATCAGGATTTCTACAAGACCGGATTGTCTCGATGAGAAAATTATCAATTATTGCTTTTTGAATGGTGTTCGTACAGTAGAATTAGGGATTCAAAGTTTTTCAAATCTTGTCCTGAAGAAAAGCCGGCGCGGTTATAATAGCGATATTGCATTCAAAGGTTGCCAACTAATAAAAAAAATGGGATTCAAACTTGGTATCCAGTTAATGCCTGGGCTACCCGGTTTCAGTTCCGAAACTCTGGAAGTCACTTTAAACAAGACAATCATGATCAAACCCGAATTTGTCCGGATTTATCCAACTATCATACTCAGAAACACAGATCTGGAGAACTGGTATATAGAGAAAACCTACACACCCTTGAATCTTGAAGAAACTATCAAATACACAGCTTATATGTTAGAAAAGATCACCACAGCAGGAATTAAAGTCATCAAGATCGGTTTGCATTCAGACATTGATCCGGCTCATATTATCGCTGGTCCTTACCATCAGAATCTTGGTGAACTGGTAAAAGCATATCTTTTGGAAAATAAAATATTGCGCAATTTTGATCCATCCAAAACTCTTGTCATCTCTCAAAAAGATATATCATTATTTCGAGGTAATGATACACGACTTATCAAAAAGTTAAAAAGGTCGTTGCATGTGGATAAACTTAAAGTTGATTGGGATTCCGGATTAAAAAGCGGAGAATATATTTTTAAGAATTCCGAAACTTACAAGGTCTGGTAATTATGATATTCTTATTGTCATTAATCATTATTGTACTGATTTTCATCTTCTATAAAAAGACAGTTCCTCAACTTGATCCTGTTAGAAAATACCTGTTGATTGCTCTCAGGTCAATTTCCATAATTATAGTACTCATCTTGTTGCTGAATCCGATCATCTATTTTATAAGGAACAGGATATTCCAACCTGAGTTCATTGTTTTGCGGGATATTTCGGACAGTATGAACCTCAGATCGGGAGATGTGACGAAAACCGAACTATTGGCAGATTTCCACGATCAATATACCGATAAATTAAAAAGAAATGGTTTCAAACTAATGAAGTATGATTTTGCTGGAGGGTTATCTGGTGATACAGGATCAACTTTTCTCAGCAAAACCCTGACAGAGCTTTCCGATCTGAAAAATTTCAGAGATGTTAAAGGATTTATTCTCTTATCTGATGGCTGGTTCAAGGATGATGATCTTGATATTATCCAGGATATGAATATTCCTGTATATTCTTATATTCCTCAGGTTGATGATAAACAGTTCGACCTTGAGATTACCGATTTTAAATATAACCGGACTGCTTTCAGGAACGAAATCACCCCTCTCGTCGTAAATGTTTTTTCACAGAATTATACTGGTAAAGCCAGGCTGGAACTTTTTTTAGATGATCATCTATCACTTACACAGCAAATAGATTTCAAAGTAAACAATTTTCAACAGCTTGTACTTGATCATGTTTTTTCCGATCCGGGATTTATCCCTATAAAAGTCGCGATTCAAGCTGATACTATCGGTGAGATCAACACAGCTAACAATATGATCTCCGGGGCAATTCAAGTTGTTCAGAATCGTAATCAAGTACTTATCCTCTCTGATAAACTGACCTGGGACACTAAATTTATTGTCGATGCTCTCAGAGGAAATGAACGTTGGAAAACAGAATTTTTGATAAAAACAAATAGACTACTTCAGGGAAATATTCCGGTAAGATTACAGGAAAAAATCCAGAATATCTCTCTACTGCTGATCATAAACAATGAAAAATTATCTATGGATCCATCTGAAAAAGAAATCATCTCCAATTATGTTAACAATGGTGGAGGAGTTATTCTCCTGGGAAAACTCGATGCCTTTCTACAATCAATATCTCCGGTAATGATGACAGAAAAACTTAGCCGGGATCAAGGTGTTTTATATTTCACTGAAACCAGTAAACAGTATCAGAGTTTTGATTTTATCGACAAAAGTTCCCTGCGCAATATCCCTCCCCTTGATTTTTATCATATTAAACCCAAAGCCCAAACACAAGTATTAGCTGGAATAGAAAACGAAGATCGAAGCCCGGTGATACTTTATTCCGATTGGGGAGAAAGCAAGATCCTCTATTTAGCTTTTACAGGTTTCTGGAAATGGCAGTTATGGGATTCAGCAGGAACTTACAGCAAATTTATTTCCGACATCTGTATGTGGATTGGGCAAAAAGACTCGGAAAGATTTTCTGCTTTTGCTGAAAAAACCAGTTATGATCCCGGAGAAATTGTGAAAATCAGACTTCAGGCTTATGATGAAAAGCTGATCCCTTTAACTGATCTTAACGTAATCGTAAATATTTTTAATGCTTCCGGAAAACTTGTTTTTGAAGGTTACATGATTGAAACAGATAATGAATATACTGTCATGATAAATGATCTTGAACCGGGTTCATATACCTTCAGACTCACTGAAGACGATTTGGGACAGAGCAGTGAAGACAATTTCTTTGTTTCCGAGAATAAACCGGAAAGCAGAGATCAGGGATTCAACTCCGCCCTTCTCAATTACATTGCAGGAAAGACTGATGGAAAGGCTTATAGATCCATATCAGAAAACAATTTTATCATTCCGGATAACAATTCCCGTACTCAGTTGATCAGATTGGAACTGCCCGTTTATAAAAAATGGTACATTATTACTATTTTTCTTCTATGTTTCTGTCTGGAACTATTTCTCCGCAAAAGATGGGGATTGTTATAATCCTTCTCAGTTAACCCAGAGGATATCCCCCAACTCCGAAATTCTCTCGGGCTACTTCATCTATCCTAACATAAACAGCTGATTCCGGTTTACCTGTGATTTCTGTAACAACCCGGGTTAATTCCTTGATCAATCCCTTCTTTTGCTCGATTGTTAAATTTCCTGCATTTTCCAGGGTGATTATCGGCACTATTTCTCCTTTAATTCAATTAAAATTTTATTTTTAAAATATTTGTAAAACCAAGCCCCCTGGCATGATTGAAAAAACCATGAAAAAAGGTGACTCCCAGTGTATATTCGATATTTTTAAAATGAAGCCCTCCGGTAAAACCGAAATAAACATTATCATCATATCCTGTTATGAACTGCAAAGGCAGGAAATTCCAGGGAGAATAGTTTATACCCCCTGCTAATCCCATCGGATATTCGTAGGATGAACTTTGATATTTCAAGATCAGATCCAATCTGGAGTAGATCTGATGATATGCAATAAACCTGAAGGTAGGATTAAAAGAGACACTTCTACTCTTAACGCGAAGTGAATCATTCTCATAACTTTCATCAAATGGATCATACTCATCATTATGAAAATATAAAAGGTAATCCACATATTCTCCTTCGAATTCTCCTCCTGCAAGATCTTCAAAGTTCAATTTTGCACAAATATCATCCAAGCTAAGGTGAACCTGACCTTCCGGTAACAGGAACTTGAAACCAAAACCCAAACCCAGACTGTATTTACCCTTTGAATCATCATCCGTAAAATAGTATTTGGAATAATAATTGTAATAAAGACTGTCATCCATTGAGCCGAATCTCTGGATGCTTTCATCCATATGAAAAAACTTAATAGAACGATAAAGATTAAGATTTATACCTGCATAAACAGGATAATCCAGAACATCATTCCAGAATGAATTTTTTTCCTTATTAGCTTTAAAGACCATTCCCAGGTTTAAAGGTTTTGGATAGGAGTAGGCGAAACTCGCTTTCAGGAATGCATAGCCTTTTGAGTCCTCTCCAGCCTTAAATACATACTCTTTATTAGTTTCATTCCCGTATAAAGCTAATTCAGTATATTTTTTATCGAGAACCTTGCTGTTCAAAAAACCATATCCGTCGATCCTTAAATTATAATTCCGATATCCTATTTCGAGTAGGTTCAGATTTAAACCTGAATTTATGATAAGATCGTCCTGTGTCAGTAATTTCTTTTCACTATCCGTCATCACATGTCCGTTATCATATCTGTCTTTATCAAAAATTTCCAATTGAGTAAAATTTAAAAGTGAATTTCCCACATCAACTTTAAAATTGAGGACAGGAATTCCCAGCAACCAATTTGTTCGATCCCCAAATTCTGCAGGATTGTATTCACTTAGCTGGACTACTGCAGAGAGACTTCCTAGGATAGAGAATAAAACTATTATTAGAAATAATGACCTGTTTTTTTTAGTTGTCATCTTCATCCTCCGTTAAGTCTTCATTTATCCTGATGGTTAAAAATAATTCTCCGATCAGATGTACACCATTCGAAAGGGGAAATTCTCCTTCACTGAAAAGATACAAACGGGGGGCGATGAAGATCGAATCAGCAAGAAAGGCATCCAGATCACTCTGGCATATTGTTATTTCCAGTTCTTTAAATGTAGAACCCACAGTTGATTCCAACACTGGAATATTGAAAATTTCAACTATATTAGTATCAGGATCTACGAAGTTATAAATTTCATCCCGCAAATTCTGTTCATTATCAGCAATAAAGATATCTGCTCCCAGTTCTACGCCGGTATCATTAAGATAGTCAAAATAAACTCCTCCCCGGATGAAAGCATCATAGATCTTCTGATCAAAATCATCGGTCTGTGATACCGACACTTTCAGTTCACCTTCTTCCCGCGGAAGAATCCAGATTCCACCTGCCCCGGTAGAGAGCTGCAACTGTGTGAAAAATTGGATTTCCGCTTCTACTTCATCGGTTGAATAAACAGTATAATACTGAGTGGAATCTCCAATTGAAGAATAGATATCATAAGAGATCATTTCGGGCAGTATACTGAAAAATTCATTTATATTGTATTCATTCGAGTTCAAATTTATCAGGGTTTCTCCAGCAATGATATCCAGTGAAAAGGAATGATCCCCACCACCTTCATAAGGTTGTAAAAAAACCTGAGTTGAATCCGACAGGTTTTCGGCAGTAAGATCAAAGATTACATTCCCGGGTAATGCTGAATTCAGAACAAAAATTATCTCACTGTATCCAAGCAGTTCAAAATCCCCTATTATCTCAGGGTACTCTATGTCGATATCGAACTGATCGGAAATGGTATCTATCTCTTGATATGGTATTTTAGCATTGATCACATAATCGACGATCAGATCAGAAATATCAACATTTACATCCAAAGTTGAGTTCATAAATTCATCATCGATTAGACATGGTTCCCCATTTGTGCCGGTACAACCACCGTAAATCATGATCGATAATGTATTAGGTATGATCAGACCATCCAAATTAACATAGGTGGTCGTTTCACCCCCATCAGCCGGGATATCATTAAAGATTACACTTAGCATAATTTCATCGGTTGTGGTATTGATGATATCGGCGCTTAAAGGATAACCGGCCTGCTGATTACCATATCCCACCGGAGTATTGTTTGTCAGTTCCAGGATTATGGTACCAGTAAAAACCCCTATTTCTTCAAAATCAGCGTAGGGATCTAATTCAGTTAAATTGGGATCCATTTCAAATTCCGGTACAATAAAATATTCGCCCCAGGGAAAGAGTTCCTCCAATGGATCAGGTATAATTTCCTGCAATGATACATCGTAGAACCTTGTTTCAGGATCATAGAGACTGAATTCATTGAGAGCTTGAGATTCACTGATCGTATCCTGATAGGTAAGTATATTGTTAATTACAACCAGGGATGAATCTTCTTCTGCCACATCTTCGACATTATAAATATCATTCAAAAATATTGCCCGGAAAGTTGTATCCCAAGTGGGTATTCCAAAATTTTCCGGAATTGAACAGGAGACTACAATAGAAATTAAAAATAAAAAAATCAATAATTTGTACATATGCCCTCACTTTTTGCTATTATTCTCTACAATATTTTTTTGTGTCAAACAATTTTATCTGATGTAAATTTTGTTTTTATTGACAATGTTGAAAATTCAGCTATTCTTAGTACCAAATTTATGAAAGGAGTTTGACCATGAAATTCCTGATTTATTTTCTAATTTTATTCAATCTTGTATGTTTATCTGCAGATTGGACGATCGTTGATATAATTGAGCCCCAGGGAGTGGAAATCGGATATCTTTACGGGCTTGATTATCATGACAATTATCTCTGGGTCGGCGATGATTCTGGAGGTTTGATCTACCAGGTTGATCCTGCAGATGGTTCTGTCCTCTATTCTTTTCAGGGTGCTCCGGAATCAAATCACGGACTTACCTGGGATGGAGAGTATTTCTGGGTCGCGGGAGATTATCATGCTGACGGAAATATTTACAAGATGACGGATAATGGCACAATTGTAGCGACAATTCCCAATCCGGGAGATGATTACAGTGGAGGAATGTGCTGGATGGATGGATATCTCTGGGTAAGTGTGTATTATCCCAATACTCAACCCAACCTTCATAAACTTGATCCTGTCGATGGTTCAATCCTGGAATCAAGAAATACAGTAGGATTACAACCTCAGGGAGTGATGTTTCAGGATGCTAACACTTTATGGAACAGTATGGATGATAATGACGGTGATTCGGAAAGATGTACTGCTTATGACTTTGCAACCGGTGATACATTATGGTCATTCCCGGTACCAACCACCAAACCGCGGGGTTTAGCCTGGGATGGCAGTTTTCTTTACCTAGTAGCAAAAGCCGAAGGTAGCTGGGACCAAGTTATTTACAAGATCGATCTAAGTGGATCCGGTACTCCCGAAATTAATCCGTCATTCCTGAGTTATAATTTCGGAAATGTAATCATCGATCAGATGGAAACGGTAGATCTCGGTATAACAAATGACGGAACAGACACTCTTGAAATTACTTCATTAAATTTTACTATCGATGAGTTTTCCTCGAATTTTGAACCTCCCCTCTTTATTGAACCCGGAAATACTGGTATTATTCCATTAACTTTCACTCCCTCGACCTGGGGTAGTTTCGAGGGAATCCTTACTCTTACCAGTAACGATCCTCTGAATCCCGAGACAGAGATCGAGCTTGAGGGTTATGGTGTATTCCAACAACCGACTCTTGTGGTTGAACCGGAATCACTTGATTATGGAAATGTCCGGAACGGTGCTACAACTGGCCATTATCTACTATTAAGCAACCAGGGAGAACAGCAGCTTATCATAGATGAAATTCAGTTTTCTGGGACTTCTTTTTATCCTGATTATACACTTGACCTACCACTGGTATTAAATACCCAGCAAGTCTATGATCTCAGGATCTGGTTTCATCCCCAGGATCCGGGAAATTACGATGAATACCTGGAATTGTATTCCAACGATCCTGATCATAATCCCTATATTATCGAATTATCGGGATATTCAGAAGATCTGGAATACCCAATAGGAACCGTTCTCTGGCATTATACTATCGATATCAGTTGGGACAATAGCCCCAAAGCCATCGCTGA
>JAUVIJ010000050.1 GCA_030592835.1 Candidatus Cloacimonadota bacterium
AATTATTATTCTTGCACTATCCTGATTGAACTAGAGATTGCGTCGAATGTATCAGCATCCGGCAACTGCCCATAGGCGTTAACCTAAGCGATTCAAAATTTGATAATAATTCATTCTACTGCGCCTTTTTTCATATTTGCAATGGTATTCGATTTGTAATTGAATATCAGCTTTGGAAATTTCTCTCACAGCAAAAAAAAGATTAAGTATCGAAAATTGAACCCTAAATATAGACATCATTTTCAAAATGCTTATTTGCATTTTATCCGAGTTGAAATTCATTAATAATTTTCTGTAATAATAAGCATGAATAATCGTTATGATGATGAGTTTAGTTAGCAAGTATGCTTCGATTCTGATCCGATTGGCATCAGGTATTGTTAAAAATTTAAGCCCACTTTTCCAACTTTTAAATATTATTTCAATACGCCAACGAAGTGAATATATCGCTAATATATCTTTCTCACTCCAAGTCTCTTCATCTACATTTGTAATATAAATTCCCCATCCTAATAAGAACAAATACTCTTTACTATAATTTAAGCGAGTGTCTTTTTTCATTTTATCTTTGGCTTTTCTTCGGCGTTCATTTGCTACAGAATCGCTCAGAGGAATGGCAACTAATCTCACAGGAACTTTTTCTTTCTTTCCCAATTTAATTTGCATATCAAATTGCTTATCTTTTCGTAATGTTTTCGCCAGATCAATTAGCTTGCCATCTGCGGATGAATAAATACCAACATTGTATTTCAATCTACTTATGAAAAAGGCTCCTAAACCAATGATGGAGTGGAAGACTTTCAAGGAAAAATATCCTAAATCCCAGATTAATAGATCATTTTTTTGAAGCAAAGGCAACATCTCTTTCGATGCTGATTGATCATTATCTGTATAAGGTGTTATCTGATATCTTACAAGTGTTTCTCGTAAAATATCATAAACCAATTGAATCCGAGCCATAGCAATTTTTTTATGTTGATTTCCTCCACCCAGATATTTATCTTTGGCTTTATCTGGAAGTGGAAAAGAGGTGCTGTCACAAACAAACACTCTTTTAAAGTTCTGAAACACTTTGGGATCAACAATCTTCTTGCTTTTTTCCAAACTCATAACAATGACATGCGATAATAATGTCTTTAAAAGTAAAATCAATTCTTCTGAAAATTTCTTGTTTATGGCAACTTTGGAAACTGTATCATTGATCATAAGTCCGATTGTAATAGCCAAACTCATTAAGGAATTACCTCCATTAACAAGATCATTGATCAAACCATAAACAAAATCTGAATTTTTCACTTTGCGTGCTTCTCTCTTTTGAAATTTGCATTCAACTGCATTTGAATCAATTAATTCTTCAGTTATTATTTCTTTCAATGATGCCAAACCTAATTCTATGTTTTCCTTAATTCCACTTCTTTTCTTTAGATGTTTTTTTGGTCATAATAATTTCTCCCTTTTTTTTAGTTTAGAAAACGACTTTTGTGGAATTACATATTTTGTAAAGCGTTATTATTATGTGATTTATGATCACTGTTCGTAAAATATGGCTTCCATATTTCGCTCCTAATAAGAAAAAAATGAATTTTTAACAAAAACGTATCCTTCATGTAAAACTTCTTTCAATAGAATCATTTGAGATTTCATCGATAACCCATTTTTAACTATTATACCTTCTTAATTCCATTGTACACAAGACATTATAGCTTAAGTTAACGCCTATGGGCAGTAGCCGGAGTAAACAAACCAAGAATCCGTCTTTGTAATGCGACATTATAAAAATCACTGATTAGAAAATGCGAATGAAAGCGTTAATAAGATCGCACTGTTTGAGTACCGATTCTTTGATCGGAACGAGTTTGGGATCGAATAGCTTTCATTAGGGGTTTCCAGTGATTTTTATACAGTCTTGATCTTTTTTTTGGTTCGTTTCTTTTGGACGTGTCCCGACGTAGCCTTGGCGAAGGCGGATCAAGCTAAAAGAAATGAACATTTCTTCCAAACGAAATCAGGGGCTATAAAAGTGACATTAATATTCATATCAATATTCATGAAATTCCTTATATTTATTTACTTATTATTAATAAAGTTATATATTATAAATTTCCAATTTCTCGGGGTATAGGTGTTTAGACGATTAACCTGATTCGGGTAAATATTGTGAATCGCAGATGAAGTTTATTGCTTTAGGGATCAATTCTATTTTGAAATTGTAAGGATTCTTCAGAACAGGTAATTCCCCATCAAAATAAATAGGTATGATCTTATCTGTTTTTATTTCGATGACATCACTGTGTTTGATCTCCACTTTTTCGTGTTTGATATGGTTTCCTGAAAACACTTTAGGCAGTACTTTGAGCAGGGTTCCGAGCTTAATTTCGTGAATGATACAGAGATCGAGTTTACCGTCATCTACCTTGGCGTGTGGTGTAAGCAGAAAACCTCCCCCCGTAGAAAAACCGTTGCCAATACTGATCAGGATAACCGAGATATCGAAGAATTTCTTGTTGATAACCAGGTTGATATAATGGGGCTTAAGTTTAACCAGAGCTTTAATTAGAGCTACAAAATAACGGGGAAGTCCGTTGAGGAATTTGATCTTGCTGGCATATTCTGCTACCTGTGCATCAAACCCTAACCCGAGAGCATTGATAAAATACTGGTTTTCAATTTTTCCTACATCGACAGGTGTGGTATTTTCTTTTTCCAGTATTTTTACGGCAGCTTCGACATCCTTTGTGACTCGAAAGTTCCTGGCAAAGTCATTGCCTCCGCCTTCGGGAATAATACCAAATTTGATATCAGAGGATTTTTTACTTAACATGATACCATTTATAACTTCATTAATGGTACCATCGCCACCCACAGCGACTATTTTTCGATAACCCTTTTTAGCATAGTTTCTCGCTAACTCGATGGCATGTCGGGGAACTTTGGTGATCTCCAGATCGTATGGAAAATTGTATTTACTCAGTATGTTAACCAGTTTACAGAGAAGCTTTCCGGTTCTACCTCTGCCTGCTGTTGTATTCACTATAAAGCCCCAGCGGTCACGATTTTTTCTATGTATTATATTCATTTTTCCAAATTAAACATAAACTCATCTTTTGGCAAGTTTTCGACAATTTTTTTTAATTCTCCCAATATTCCGCAAAATAGTTTTTCTTCCTGGATTCCCGATCGGAGTTGCCACTAGATAGAATTCAGCTTTTGATCTTGTAGACAATTTCTCCCCGATAGTTCTGCTTCTTGTATATGTATAAACCAATAGAGAAAAGGATTATACTGATAATTAATCCCCAGAGACTGAAAAATCTGAAAAGATTTAAAAGCTTTGGTCTGTATATCATTTCCAGGATATGATTTCCGGGAGGTATTATAATTCCTCTAAGAATGTAGTTAGTAGTGTAGATCTCGGTTTCAACACCGTCAATAAATACCTGCCAATCCTTGTTTTCGGGATAATAAATTTCGCTGATCACCAGAAATGAAGTTGTGTCGGTTTCTGTTTTCAGTATTATTTTATCATCGGAATACTCAAGAAATTCAACTGATTTTTCCCCGGATGAAAATACATTCAGATTAAGTTCATTTTCCAGGATTGCAGTTCTGGCGGGATCAAATTCTGGATCATTCAGCCTTTTCCAGACAATATTTTTATCCTGCAGGATTTCTATATTTTCAACAAACCAGGCCCGGGGAAGATAATCTGAGTTTTTATAAATGGTGAGATTTTTTTTAATATCGTAAAAGGCATATTCAAGATTATTCAGATCCAGTTTATCATTATGGATGAAGTATTTTACATTCAACATTTTTATCACATTCCAGTTTAAGGGAACACGATTTGTTATCTCGTGATGCAGGCAATGCTGCAGGATCATATCGTATCTATATAATCTGGCTTTATAATCGCCTCCAATAGACTGATTATAAGCAGTCCAATTGTTATTACTGAATTCATTTTTCAGTGGATATATCCTGAAAAGTTCCTCATCATCCATGAGAAAATTGTCTGACAGGGTGGGTTTGTATTCATTCAATATTAGGTCTTCTTTGACCAGATTTTTGAAAAAATCGAGATTTAAGAGGTAAAAACCTCCCATTGTGAGAATAAACACCGCGAATAGGAAAAAAGCTTTGTGAATTTTCTCTTTTGCATAACCCAAAAGCAAGAACATAAAAATGCAGAGTAAAGCCAGAAGTATGAAATAACTGTCTGGAAAATTCAAATCTGTAATAAATCTATCGACTAGGAATCCGGAAATCAAGGTAATAAAAAGCAGAATATCTGTGATCTGGAACAAATCAGCCAGAAATTTTTCTTTGAGAAATTTGGCTTCCAGACTTAAATAAAGCAGGATATTAAAAATAACAGAACTTGCAAAGAGCAGTAGTAACGGAAGGAATTCACCAAGATCGATCTGCAGGATCCTACTTTGGGCATAATTAAGAAATTGAATAATATGATAATAAGGTTGAGCAAGAGCTGCAATGGCAATCATTGATCCTGCGATACCAAACAAGGAAAATCTGAGAAATCTTCCGTATTGATCAGACCGGAAATCTATCATAAGCTGAGTAATCCAGTAAATCAGTGATATAAAAAAGAAGAAATAGATTATCTGAAATTGGATCTGTCCCAGAAACAAGATCATGAAAAAGAGATAACTTCCCAATGCTAGAATGCTTGTTCTCTTATGGAGATAATGCAGCAGAAAGAATAACCAGGGTAATAATGCTACAGCTCTGAAAGCTGATTCTGATCCCGGTACTAAATACTTAAGTAGATAACCCGATAAAAGGAAGAAAATAGAACCCAGAAAAGCAGGGGCTCCCTCCATTTTCAGGAAAGTCAGAAAAACATATACACCGGATACTGCCAGGAAAAGGAAGATTACTCTCCAATTGACTATATGACCGATAATCCTTTGCATAAAAATCAGAACAGGATCATTGAAAGCAGTGTCATTCAGGCTCCAGGGCATACCCGAAAAAAGATTGCCGTTCCAGAGTGTATTTTCTATATTTGATATTTGATAATCGAGAGGACAATCAGAGATGCTTTTCTCGATCGGAACATAATTCAGGAACGCGATCTTGAAAAAAACAATCAATATTATCAATACAATAATTGATAAATAAAACAAATGCTTATACTTTCCAGCTACAAATTCGTAGAACATTTCCACCTGATATTTTTTTTAAGGATATTTGATACAATCAGTGCTTATTTGGTCAATAAAAATTGTTATTGTCAGAATTGTTCAAACTTCTCGCTGCAAACGGTAGTGTCCATATTTTTTAATGTAAATCTCTGCTATCTTAATCCGAGTCGGGTTTTTCAAATTCGACCCGAGTTTAAACACTTAAAGCTGAATGTGAAGTTAAAAAAAAACATTGCCTGAAAAGTTTGGATGTTTTTTGCAGTATATATATTATGAATAATTTTAAACTGGTTTCAGATTATAAACCGAGTGGTGATCAACCTAAGGCTATCAAAGAGCTAAGCGAAGGGTTATTGTCGGGGGAAAACTTTCAGACCTTACTGGGAGTCACGGGTTCGGGAAAAACTTTTACAATTGCAAATGTCATCAAAAATCTGAATAAACCTACATTGGTCATTTCCCATAATAAAACCCTTGCAGCTCAACTTTATGGAGAGTTCAGACAACTTTTCCCTGAAAATGCTGTAGAATATTTTATCAGTTACTATGATTATTATCAGCCTGAAGCTTATATTCCCGGAAAGGATCTTTATATTGAAAAAGATGCCGATATCAATGACCAGATAGACAAACTCCGCCTGCATGCGACCATGAGCCTGATGGAAAGGGATGATGTCATTATAGTTGCCAGTGTTTCCTGCATATACGGTTTGGGTATTCCTGAGGAATACAGAGAAGCCCGGCTTGTGATCGAAGTGGGTGACATTATGGATAGGGATCAACTCCTCTTGAGGCTGGTTGAGATCCATTATGGAAGAAATGATATAGCCTTTGAAAGGGGTACTTTCAGGGTTCACGGTGATATTGTAGACATCTATCCGGCCTACCTGGAACATTCTATCAGAGTAGAGTTCTTTGGAGATGAGATCGAAAAGATATCGAGGATAAATCCACTTGATAATAAAGTTCTGGAAAAAGTGAAGGAATATCCCATCTATCCGGCCAAACATTTCATAACTTCCAGCCCCATATTGAAAAAAGCCATCCGAACTATTAAAGAGGAATTGAAGGAACGAATTGCCTGGTTGGAAAAGAACAACAAACTTGTAGAAGCACAGAGAATTGAACAGAGAACTAATTTTGACCTGGAGATGCTGAAAGAACTGGGTTATTGCTCGGGAATAGAAAATTATTCCCGGCACCTTACAGGAGCCAAACCGGGACAACCTCCTTACTGTCTGCTGGATTATTTCCCCGAGGATTTCCTGATTGTTATCGATGAATCTCATGCATCCATCCCGCAGATCCATGCTATGTATGGAGGAGATTATACCAGGAAAAAAAATCTGGTGGAATTCGGATTCAGATTACCTTCGGCTTTCGACAATAGACCCCTGAAGTTTGATGAATTTGAAGAAAAGATCAGCCAGGTTATCTTCATGTCTGCTACTCCCGGAGATTATGAGTTGGATAAAAGTCAGGGAGTTTTTGTTGAACAGGTGATCCGTCCCACCGGGCTGATTGATCCTGCTGTCGAAGTAAAACCGGTTGCTACTCAGGTGGACGATCTTCTGGAACAGATCAATCAGAGAACTGTTAGAAATGAAAAGATCCTGGTTACAACACTGACGAAGAGGATGTCGGAAGATCTCAGCGAATATCTGGTTCGGGCTGGAGTAAAAGCAAAATACTTACATAGTGAGATCGACACGATCGGCAGAGCCAAGATCATCAGAGAATTCCGTCTGGGGAAATTTGATGTTCTGGTCGGGATCAACCTGTTGAGAGAAGGGCTGGATCTGCCGGAGGTTTCTCTGGTAGCGATCCTCGATGCTGATAAGGCTGGCTTTCTACGCTCTACACGATCTTTGATCCAGACTGCGGGTAGAGCTGCCCGGAATATAAATGGGAAAGTTGTTCTCTATGCCGATAATATTACCAGTGCAATCGAAGAAACACTGATAGAAACCGACCGGAGAAGAAAAAAACAATTGGCTTATAATATTGAGAATGAAATAACTCCCGTTAGTATCAGAAAAAATATTGACGACATAATGGCCTCTACAAGTGTAGCAGAAGGTTATCAGAAACCCGGTAAGAAAAAGACGGTGTCGGATAGAAATAAGTTTATGGAATATTTGGAGTTAGATTCTAAGGAAAAGGTAATTGAATTGCTACAGAGAGAAATGAAAGAAGCTGCTGAAAAGCTTGATTTCGAAAGGGCGGCTGAATTGCGGGACAGGATTTTCGAACTGGATACCATATAACTCCTCAGGGAGTTATTTTTTTATGATACATTCGAAGATCTATAAGTTACTTTTCACCGAGGTCACCATAAAAATTGTAAGTGAAAAATTTTTGAAACATGCAATCAGGAATTTTATCAAACCTGCTTATGAGAAGATAAACCTGAAAGCTATGTGTTTGGGTTTCTAACTGGCAGATAATTATAATCAGGTAATACAGGATAAAATATGATTAAATCCGTAAACCATATTGGAATAGCAGTAAGAGATCTAAATAAAGCTATAGGTTTCTATAAAAAACTTGGACTTGAAGTAGAAGGTATCGAAATTTTCGAATCTCAGAAAGTCAGAGTGGCGTTCATACCTGTGGGTGATGTCAGGATAGAATTACTCGAAGCAACTTCAGATGAAAGTGCGATTGCCAAATTCATCGAAAAAAAAGGAGAAGGTATCCATCATATAGCTTTGGATACAGAAAATCTAACATCCGCACTTACCAGATCCGAATCTGAGGGTATCCATCTTATAGATCGAACACCAAGATCCGGTGCCCATAATACCAGGATCGCATTTCTGCATCCGAAATCGACAAATGGTGTACTTCTGGAACTATGTGAAAAGCAGAAAAAATAACTGCAAAGTACTACCTTCAAACGGCTCAAATAATTTCTTAACAGACTTTATTAATTGGCGGAGAAAAAAAATATAAATTGTCATTGACAAACTGGATTCAAATTTGTTTTTTCGGGAACTGATTTAAATTACATAAAAGCCAGTTTTTTTGCTGTTTTTGTGGTGTTTTTGACGGTAAGGAAACTGGAAATAAATAACCTAAGAGGTTTTTTTGAGGGTCACTAAAAGGACCAGTTTAGGAATCCTTATTTTAATAGAAAGTAATACTTCTGAGCAGTATTACAATAAATTACGTGAAAATATATATAATAACGCAGTTATTAAACTGCGTTTTTTTATATCCGCTTTTACTTTTCCTTTGATCTAGGGGAGAATATATGAAATACTGGGAAAAACCATTCGGAATAGAGAAACCAAAGGTTGTAACAGGTGAGATTATCATCATTAAGGATCGCTGTAAAGGATGTGATTTCTGTATTGAATTTTGTCCGAATGATGTGCTGGAGCTATCTACAGAATTTAATATAAAGGGATATCATCCACCTATGGTCGTTAATATTGATAAATGTGCTTTCGACGGACTTTGTGAAAGAATATGTCCTGATTCTGCTATTATTGTGGTTAGAAAGGAGGCGAAAGTTGATAAAGAGTAGACTACATGGCGAGTTTTTCCTGCAGGGAGACATTGCCTGTGCCGAAGGAGCAATAGCGGCAGGATGCAGTTTTTTTGGAGGATATCCAATAACACCGGCTTCCGAAATAGCTGAAAGAATGGCTCTTAGACTACCTTTACTGGATGGCGTATTCGTTCAATTCGAAGATGAAATTGCTTCAGTAACCTCCATTCTCGGAGCTTCCTGGGCAGGAGTTAAATCTATGACTGCAACATCCGGACCGGGAATGTCCCTGATGTTAGAAAACATTGGCCTGGGAATGATGATGGAAACACCTTGTGTGATCGTCAATGTGCAACGTGGTTCGCCTTCCACAGGCTTGCCAACATCCTGGGGACAATCCGATATGATGCAAGCCCGATGGGGATCTCATGGAGATTATGGCTCGATTTCTCTCTGCCCGAAATCACCACAGGAATTTTTCGATCTGACAATTCGAGCATTCAATCTTTCCGAAAAATACAGACTGCCGGTGTTTGTCATGTCAGATGCTCTGGTTGGACATATGACTGAAAAAGTAATCATTCCACCAATAGATGAACTGGAAATAATAAATAGAAAATACACCTCCAAAAAACCGGATGACTATCTGCCTTATGAATACGGTGAGAACATGATCCCGGATTTTGCCAAAGCGGGTGATGGTTATCGTTACCATACTACAGGACTAACTCACGATGCACGAGGTTATCCGGATATGACAGAGAAATGTCATATTGAACTGGTCAATAGACTGGTGAATAAAATCAAATTGAATGCCGATGATATTATCATGATCGAGGAAAAAGATATGGAAGATGCTGATGTTGTCCTGGTCACCTATGGAATTACATCACGAACCATTATCCCCGCTGTCAAAAAAGCAGCTAAAAAGGGGATAAAAATCGGTTTTCTCAGATTGATTACTGTCTGGCCTTTTCCGGAAGAAAGGATCAGAGAAATAGCTAAAAATATCAGCGGATTTGTTGTAGCCGAACTTAACCTGGGACAGATTGCTCTGGAGGTAGAGCGATGTGCTGCTGGAGTAACCACGAAAACCTTACCTCATCCGGGCGGAGGTATTCATAAAATAGAGGATGTAGTAAGAGTAATTGAAGAGGTAGCTCATGGAAAATAATACTGAACAATATAAACATTCGATGGAAGAATATCTGAGAATGGATAGAATGCCCCATATCTGGTGTTCTTCCTGTGGTCTTGGAATTATTGTTACATCTTTCATGAAGGGTGCTCTTCAGGCAGGCGTAGATATAAACAAACTGGTTGTTGTTTCTGGTATCGGTTGTACAGGCAGGGTAGCAGGTTATGTGCGTC
>JAUVIJ010000168.1 GCA_030592835.1 Candidatus Cloacimonadota bacterium
ACATAGTTCTGAGGATGATCATCCTGAATCTCATGAAGAATATAGATCAGATTTTCCTGTTCTTTCGAGTATTTCTTCAAGATTTTATCATACATATAAATAACCTCGATTACTCATATAAATTCGATATCTGGGGACTATTATTTCTTTCAAGCAGTTCTTCATTGATCCCCGGTATTTTTTTTACAGCAGCGACAGGGCATACTTTGAAACAATCCCCACATTTTGTACAATCCTGCTGAACGATCTGATATTTTTCTTCTTTATTTCCAATTATACAGTTTACAGGACAATTATCATAGCAAAGCCCACAGCCGATACAGGAATTAATTTTGATCTGATAATGAAAAAGAGCAGGACAGACTCTGCTGGTACATCTGTGATCAATAATATGGTCTTCATATTCCTTACGAAAATATCTGATAGTACTCAAAATTGGATTTGGTGCAGATTAACCAAAATTGCAGAGTGAAAGTGCCTTAATCTTTGACCCCAGAGATTCCAGGCGATTCAGATCCTCAAGTTCACCTTCTCCATTGGTTATACGGTTTAAGATTTCCAGCATCTTTCTAAGTCCAACCCGGCAGGGCAAGCATTTTCCGCAGGATTCTGTTACTGTGAACTCGAGAAAGTATCTGGCAAGATCGACAAGACAACTGCTATCGTCGAGGACAATAACACCTCCCGATCCTAACGTTATACCCTGTTCCTGCAGGAATTCGTAATCTATCTTAATGTCAAAATGTTGAGAGGTAAAACACCCTCCTGAAGGTCCACCAAGTTGTACCGCTAGAAAGTTTTTGCCAGGTTTCATTCCCCCACCAAAATCATAGACCAATTCACGCAAGGTAATACCAAAGGGAACCTCAATCAAACCCTGATTCCTGATTGCACCGCTTAGAGCAAAAATCTTGGTTCCTTTACTGCTGTTTGTTCCCAAACTCGAAAACCAACTGGCACCTTTGGAAAATATTGTAGTGAGATTTGCTATGGTTTCAACATTATGAATTAAGGTGGGTTTTTTCCATAAACCGGAAGTTGCTGGAAATTCAGGTTTAGATATCGGTTCTCCTCTCAAACCTTCAATAACTGAGATCACGGCAGTCTCTTCACCAGCCACAAAGGATCCTGCTCCCCTTCTGATCTCAACATCAAAACTGAATCCGGAATTGAAAATATTTTCTCCTATCATCCCGTATTCTCTAGCCTGTTCTACAGCCCTCTTAATTCTGATAATTGCCAGAGGATATTCATTTCTGCAATAAATATATCCCTGGACTGCTCCGATTGCGAAAGCGGCTGTTATCATACCTTCCAGAATCCG
This sequence comes from Candidatus Cloacimonadota bacterium, assembly GCA_030592835.1. Classification (GTDB taxonomy): domain Bacteria; phylum Cloacimonadota; class Cloacimonadia; order Cloacimonadales; family TCS61; genus JAUVIJ01. Next base: position 1,325 of record JAUVIJ010000168.1, read on the forward strand.
ATGAGGATCACTTTCCAGCAGCGCCCTGGATATGAAAACTCCGGGATCGCCTTCTTCAGCATTGACTATTATATATTTTGGATCATCTTGTGCTTCCAAAACATACTGCCATTTTTGCCAGCTTGGAAATCCTCCACCCTCTCGATCACGGAGACCCGATCTTTTCAGGGTCTCGATCAATTCTTCTGGTGATTTTTCGAGTAGTATTTTAGCCAGAGTTTCATAGCCACCGGTTGCAAAATATTCTTCGATGTTTCCCGGATCTATAACCCCGCAATTTTCCATGATAACTTTCATCTGTTTACGGTGAAAAGGAATATCTATCTTTTTTATCAGAGATTTCCCAAAAGTATCCGGCAGCATCAATCTGGAAACCGGTCTGTTGTTAAGAAAATGTTCGGTGACGAGCTCTTCAACATCCTCAGGTTTAATTTTGATGTAGACATAACCTTCCGGGTATATAGTCAGCACAGGGCCTAAATCACAGGTTCCCATACAACCGGTTTCGATGATGTTGACATCGTTCGACAGATTGTGTTTTATCAGGGATGTCTGAAACAGTTCTTTTATCTTTCCAGCTCCCCTGGATACACAATCAGGACAAAAGCAGATCAGGATATCGGAAATCTTGTCAGACATCAAACCTCCAGGTTTGTTTTTGTCGCTACTACAAAGTCACTCACGATCCGACCGTTAACTACATGCTCGACAATAATTTTCCTCGCATTTTCTGGTGTAAGATGACCGTAGGTAACAATAGATTTATCCTTTTCAATTATATCTATGACAGGTTCCATAGAGGATAGACCTTTCTCTCCGGTTTGAGCAACAAGAACATGATCAAGTTTGCGTTTAGTTACTTCATCAAAGATGGCTTTCATCACATCTCGGGCTCCCACAGCTATACCCGATGTTCCCATGCCTACAACTACTTTTATCCTGTATTCAGAGTTTCTCAGTTGCATTTCCTTTTTAGCCTTATCTCTGATCTTTCTCAATTCCTCCAAGGTCTTCATAGAATTCCCTCCAGAAATCTTCTTATTCCATATTTATTTGTTTTATTTTTCATAATTTGTATCTCGAAATGATTTCCCTGATCTTTTCAATAGAATCAACACAACCATAAGTGTCATTATTTATCACCAAAGCTGGAGACTGGGAACAGACCCCAAGACATCTGAGAGAAGATAAAGTGAAGAGACCATTTGCAGTTGTCTCTCCCAATTTAATCCCCAATTCTTTTTCCAGTCTACCAATGAGTTGTTGGGACCCTCCAAAATAACAGGAGGTACCTGTGCAGATATTGATCAGATATTTACCATGGGGCTGGCAAGAGAACTTACTGTAAAAGGTAATCACACCATATAATTTACTCAGAGGAAGATCCAGTTTTTCCGAGATATAGTTTAGAACTTCCTCGGGTAAAAATCCGAATATTTTCTGTGCAGAATGGAGGATTTCGATCAAAGGATTTTTCAAACCTTTTTTCTCCTCTATAACCTTACCAAGTTTCCGATAAAGGATATTATCAAACTGCTGATTATCTGCCATTATCACCCCAATTTGAATTTCTTTTTTCTAATTTCTGAATTTCATTTGATGTTAATCGAAGAATCACTATTATTTCTATCAAAATTTTGTGTGTAAATTCTGAATTAGATTATTAGTGGTCAAGGAAAAAAAACCGATATTTAATTGCTTCAAAATCAATAATAATTGCTGATATATTTCTATAGTTTTCCTGCGTTTCCAAAAATAATATGAGAAAAACTATATGACTGGTTCGAACCTTGATTAAATCTGGACAGAAAATGTTAAACAGATGTATATTTTTAACATTATAAACTATTATAGATTGGCAATGGAATAAATATTGCTTGAATTTCTTCTTATATTACAGAAACATTAAAAAGATATGAGGTGCATTAGTGAAAAGATTTATTATTTTTATTCTAGTATCGTTAATAATCTATTCTTTAGCTGCAGAACGGATTGAATTTGAAAATAACGCGGATAAACAATTATTTCAATATGATTCTTTTGGATTAGCTTCGACTTCGGTTAATTTTAATCTGGATGGTTTCACAACTGAAACAATACAGAGAGGTGAAGATGAATATGAGATCCTGACCTATGAAGGTGAAGGAGAGTTTATCGACATAGGGAAACCAGCTCTTCCCAGATTTTCAAGACTGCTGGTAATTCCGAACCAGGGAGAAGTAACTGTAGACATTGTTTACACTGAAACTGAAATTGTCGATAATATTTTGATCTATCCTAGGCAGAATCTGAAAAGCGAGAGTCAATCAAACACAGACGGATTTATTATTGATGAATCCTTTTACAGTTCAGGGGAAATATACCCGGGTCTCTTAGCTGAACTTGATACCCCAGCAATATTCAGGGATCACCGAGTAGTGAATCTAACGATCAATCCCTTCCGGTATGATCCTCAGAATCGACAACTGACAATTGTTAAGAATATAGAGGTCGTTGTTAATACAAGTGGACAGGGTGGAGTGAACACTAAGTCTTCTATATCGTTGAAGTCACGTATTTTCGAACCGATTTACCAGTCTCTTATCCTTAATTATGACAACATCTCTTCCCGGGATGAGGATTTTCAACAACCAAACTACTTGTTTATTTATCCTAATAATTCAACCATAGAAAATGATCTTCAGTACTTGATAGACTGGAAACACCAGAAAGGTTTCAAAGTGGTGGCAGCCAGTACGGCTGAGACAGGTAGTTCTCTCTCACAGATAAAGAACTACCTGCAAAATGCATATAATAACTGGGAAGACCGTCCTGAATTTGTTTGTCTGGTCGGTGATGCTGAAGGAAGTTACAATATTCCAACTGGAAGTATGGATGGTGGACCCGGTGATCAGTATTACGCAACTCTGGAAGGTAATGATATCCTAGCAGATATTATTATTGGTCGAATTTCTATCAGTAGCCCTTACGATCTGCAAACGATAATCGCAAAGATCTTCTCCTATGAAAAAACACCTTACGTGGCAGAGACGAATTGGTATACAAATGCTTTATTGACCGGTGATCCCTCTTCATCGGGACAATCCACGATCACTACCTGTTTAGCAATTAAAGATGATATCCTGGATCATAATCCAGATTATACTTTCGATGAAGTTTATAACAGTCCCTTTTCTTCCCAGATGAATAACAGTTTGACTGGTGGTGTGAGTTACTTTACATATCGGGGTTATATCGGAATGAGTGGTTGGAGT
>JAUVIJ010000205.1 GCA_030592835.1 Candidatus Cloacimonadota bacterium
TATAACCCCAAGAGAATTTCTCTTGGCCGCAGGGTTGCCGAAAGGCAACCTTAGCTTTTATTATGAAGACATATTCACAATCAAATTAAATCTCATCCATGTAGTTCATAAATATTTAAATCTTGATGACTAACTCAACTATCAGTATACTTTTAATCAAAACCTCTTCGTAAAAGCATGACAATAAGGCGAACCACCCTTTTTATCATAATAATCCTGATGATAATTTTCAGCAGGATAAAACTTCGTAGCAGGTTTAACTTCGGTCACAACATCATAACCATTATTTTTCAGGATCTTGATCAATTTTTCTGTTATCTCTTTCTGTTGCTGGTTTGTATAAAATACAGCAGATCTGTACTGATGCCCAATATCCGGACCCTGCCTGTTTTCCTGTGTGGGGTTGTGGATCTCGAAGAAGAACCTGGCAAGTTCCTCATAACTGATTTTCATCGGATCAAAGATTACTTCGATTGCTTCCGCATGACCGGTATTACCGGAGGTCACATCATGATACACTGGATCTTTCAGGTTTCCACCAGTATAACCAGCCGTAGTTGAGACAACACCTTCTTTTTTGTTGAAGTAGTAATCCATTCCCCAGAAACAACCCCCGGCAAAGATCGCTCTTTCCTTCTGAGGTTTATTCGGTATTACTTTTTTTTCTTGAGGTGATAATTCCCGATTTTCTTTTTTACCATATACCATGATCATCCCCAATAACAGGAGGAGTAATAATACCGTTTTTGTCATTTTCCTCCAATTATATAAATATATAATAAAAGGATATTTATTCGATGCTGTTAAATTGTTTGAGAAAGATTAGAATTTCTCTTTATCTGCATTTCTGTGAAATGTTCTCGTCTGATGCCAGGTTCGCTTATTTTTTAATATAACATTATCCTATCTTCGAGTATACCTTTTTTTCCGGTTTTGTTTTTTCATTCTATTTGTTCGCTGATCATACTTCTTTTCCGGGTATGATTTTTGAGGTCTTGCTTTGGAAAGTTCGACTTTTATCGGTTCACCGGAAAAGACAGCTTTCTGGAAAGCTTTGAGGATTTCCGCTTCAAATCGTGATTCAGCTTCAAAAAAAGTAAAATTTTGTTGGATCTCTATTTTCCCGATATTAATATTCCTGATCCTAGTTTTTTCATTGATCAATCCAATCAGGCGGGAAGGGTTCAGGTTTTTTTTGGATCCAATATTCAGGAAAAACCGGGAAAATCCTTCCTCACAACCTTTTACCCGGCTCTTTTTTGGTTGTTTTTCGATATTAAGATCTCTTGCATTTTTATAATAACTGAAAAAGCGGTTAAACTCGAATGAGACAAAATGTTTTATCAATTCTTCCCGGTCCAGCCAGCTCAATTTCTCATATATTACCGGCATAAATTGATCAATATGCTGATGATCCACTTCGACCTTTTCGATTTTTCCGATCAGGTTGAAAAGTTGTTTTTCGCAAATCTCTTTTGCATTTGGTACTTGTTTTTGGGTGAATTTTTTACCCAGGATCTTTTCAATATTCCTTATTTTATTGATCTCCCGGGAATGAATTATAGCCACGGAAATTCCACTTTTCCCTGCTCGTCCCGTTCTACCGCTCCGGTGTACATAGTTTTCCAGATCCTCAGGTAGATTATAATTTATGACATGGCTTAGATTATCGATATCGAGTCCTCTTGCTGCAACATCCGTAGCAACCAGGATCTGCAGTTTCTTGGTTCTGAATCTTTTCATTACAAAATCTCGCTGCCCCTGAGAGAGATCTCCATGCAGGGCATCAGCATTATAACCATCGTGGATAAGTTTGTCTGCAATTTCTTTAACATCTCTTCGAGTACGGCAGAAAACGAGTCCGTAAATATTCGGGTTAACATCAGAAATCCGTTTCAAAGTCTCATAACGATCTCTGGCTTGAACCTTGTAATATTCATGCTCAATATTATCTGCACCTGTACTGGTATCTGAAACTGATATTCTTATAGGGGAACTTATATATTTAGCAGCGATCTCTTCGATCCCATTTGGGATCGTTGCAGAAAAGAGTAATGTCTGCTTTTCATCGGGAGTTTCTGCCAAAATCATATCCAGTTCTTCCTGAAAACCCATTTCCAGCATTTTATCTGCTTCATCCAGGATAAGCCATCTGATGTTAACTGGTTTTAAATTCTTGCGACGGATCAAATCCAAAGTTCTACCAGGAGTACCAACTACTATCTGATGACCCCTTTTCAAAGAATTGATCTGAGTTACTATATTTGCTCCACCATACACAGCCAGGATATGCAGATTATCTATGTATCTTGAGTAACTTTCCATGTCTTTTGCCAATTGAATACACAATTCCCGTGTTGGACATAAGATCAGAGTTTGCACGTCCAGGGATTTTCTATTCGTTAACTGGAGCAATGGTAAGCCAAAAGCTGCTGTTTTACCGGTTCCGGTCTGAGCTTGAGCGATCAGGTCTCGGGATGAATCCAATAATATAGGGATGGTTTTCTCCTGAATAGGAGTCGGTTCGATAAAACCAATTTTTTCAATTGCCCTGAGAATTTGCGGTATCAAACCAAACTCTTTAAATGTGTTCATATTCATTACTCCTTAATTTGATGCACAAATCTTCAGGAGACTATTTCTGTCCAGAACCTTTTGAAATTAAACCGGTTAGGTAAGATGATATTTTTTTCCTTTGTTATTTCTAACCCAGGTATTGCAGTAGAGGTTTATTGAAGAGTAGTAAAGTGTTTACTATGTTACTCTGGTTCCCAAGTTTTCAGGTTGTGTGAAAACGATTGAATACATACTTACTTGTCACACTGAGCGGAGTCGAAGTGTCTTTGTAATGCGTTCTCTGTCCTTCGACTCCGCTTCTGCCTTCGCACAGCTTCAGCATGACAGGCAGGATGACAGTTTTTTTGCGTTTTCACACATCATGCAAATTTCGTAACGAGAAAGAACAAAAATATTTGAGTTATTTTCCTCTTTTCAGAACCTCAGCGTAAATACCTTAGCAAGATTTATTGAAAACTAAGATCTCTGAATTCGACGACCATTTCACCACAATTGATCTCCAGTAGTGAGATTGAGGAAACTTGACTGGAAACCGACTCGAAATACAGGGTCAGAGGAGTGTAAATCCCTGAAATCAGTTTTTTCCCTATTCTAGAACCACTTCCCCAATTGCCTTTGCTTTTAGGATTGGTTTCGGTATTTGCCAGTTTAAGATTTGTTACAACATATTCGCTACCAAGCTGGTCATAAAACTTGGTTGTACGCAGCCAGATAGTGAGTTGCTTATCATTTTCCTCTTGATTGGTAACGATCAGATCACATTTTACAGTACGGTCGCTCATCATACAGCCGATCAGTTCGAAAGCCAGTCCATTGCTGTTAAAAATACGGGAAAGCGGTTTAGAAGGCAGAGGATCA
>JAUVIJ010000112.1 GCA_030592835.1 Candidatus Cloacimonadota bacterium
ATGAAATCACTTTTCTCAATAATTGTATCTTTCATTTCTGTTTTGAGTTTATACTCAAGTGAATATATCAAAGTTTATAATAAAGAATAATACAATCATAAATTGGAGGGATTCAAATGAAAATAGCTTTATTCGTGATCTTAGTATTATTTACATTAAACTTATTTGCACAGCAGGACAGCACATCTTTTAAAACAAGATATGGAATTGGCGTAACCTTTGGACAGGACATATCGCGTGAATTAGGTTATAGTGAAATCTATTATTATCCTTTATCCTTCGGGAATATATATTTTCCCATAGATATGTCTCCTAAACTTAGAATTGAACCGGAAATTGGTTATTATCTTTCAAAATATAAAGAAAATGGATACAAATCGACATTTTATAATCTTAGATTTGGAATTGGGATTTTTGCTGTGAAAACCTATGATAAGTCCAAGATCCTCATTGGTGGTCGTGCAGGAATGATTTATGGTGAATATGAAAATTCATATTCTGGTATAGATTCTAAGAATGACTATTATTTTGGTTTTGCTTCTGGGGGTGAGTATTCATTTTCTTCCCATATTAGTATTGGAGGAGAAGTACAATTAAATTACATAATACCTGACGATTACAACAACAATGATGATATATCTCAATCATTAATTTCTACTAGAGCACTTGTAGTTTTGAGATTTTATTATTAAGTAAATATGCAAAAATATCTTGTTTCTACATCGCGCATCTCTAAAACTCTCATTCCCAAGTTTGTCTTAGAAATGGAAGAGATATGGGATAAGCACATTATAAATTTATAAGTTTTAAATAAAACAAGGAGATTAACTATGAAAACAAAAATATTTTGGATTTTCGGGATACTTCAAAGTCTGTCTTTAGGATTCATTATATTTCTCTTATTCAGGTCTTTAAATCTGATAAAAGGAGATTGTGTTATAGGGTTGGATACCCAGATAGTTTTGAGTGTCGTTTTCCCACTGTTCTTATTACTGGTAGAATATATCATCTATACGAAAAAATAATTTTTATATATTCAATCTTTGTTCCTGAGTTCAAAATCTCTTACTTATTCCCAAGTTGCAACTTGAGAACAAAAAAGGAAAACGATGAAAAAAATATTATTGAGTTTATTTATTCTTACTGTTATCGGCTGTTCAAACAACTATATCATCAAAAGGGAGGATATCCAAAATAATAAGATCAACAGCAAAAAAATATTTGCTGGCTTGATGTTAAAAATTCTTCTGGGTATATTTTGATGTCTTCGAAACGGTTTTTATCTGACTCTCAATCTCGATCCTCATTCTCTAATCTGTAAGAGTGATGTATCTTACCCCCTTTTGTGGAACGGGAGAAATGTAACTTATGATACATAATAAAAGATGTTCAAAATGTGTTATTCCTCGATCAGCACATGGTATTGAATTTGATGAAAAAGGTTGTTGTGAATTATGCAATAACATAAGTAAAAAATCGACCGAGAACCGTGTAGAAAATCTTAAACTTCGTATAGATGAAATAAAAAAAATAGGTATGGGCCGCCCGTACGATTGTTTGGTCGGGCTAAGTGGTGGACGCGACAGTTCATATCTCTTATATTTATTAGTTAAAAAACATAACCTTAGATGTATGGCTGCATATCATAGAACACCATTTACACCTGATATTATTGATGCAAATGTCAGAAAATTAACAAAAAAATTAAATGTACCTTTGATAGAAATGGATATTTCAAAAGAAAAACACAAAACTTTTGCTAAAAAAATGATGTTATATTGGATAAAAGAACCAGATAATATTATAGCAAATCTTGCTTGTGCACCATGCAAGCAACATAATCATGAGGTTTACAAAATCGCCAAAAAAAATAATATTAAATATATTATTTTTGGAGGGAATAAACTCGAGAATTTTCAGTTGGGTGCTGCTCAAACAAAAGATAATAAAGTGCAGGAAATTAAAGAAGTGAATACTTGGCAGAAGCTGAAGCAAATACTTCTGGTTACCAGACGGGGTATAAAAATCTTGTTAAAAAGACCGGTTTTGATCCTCGATTTTTCTTTGTTATTTAAAGCCAGTATACTTTATTTAAATAATCGGACACTCTATCTTCGATTGCTTTATTTAAATATTAAGATGCTGGATTACTATTATATTGCAGGATATGATGAAAAAGAAGTTATCAAATTTTTATCTGATATAGGTTGGGAAATGCCCAACAATTGTAATTCTACCTGGCGTGCTGATTGTGCTTTTAATGAACTCAAGAACTATATGTTCATGAAAAAAGCTGGTATGACCTATATAGACGCATATTTGAGTAATATGATAAGAGCAGGTATTTTAACTCGAGAAGAAGCATTAAAACGCGTAAAAATTGAAGGAAAAATATCTAAAGAAAGAATAAAAGAAGTATGTGATATTCTTAAAATACCTGTTGGTTCATTTCAGTAATTAATAACTTATCTCGACTGATAAATTACTACATTTGTTAATAGTATAGATTCAACTATCGTTCCAAAACTCGAAATCTTACTCTCATTCCCAAGTTTGTCTTGGGAATGGAATAAAAGGTTTCTATAATAAACATAATTCTAAAAAATCTTATTCCCAAGATGCAACTTGAGAGCAAGAAAGAATTCTATTTTCTTTCTCGTCACTCGTTACTTGTTACGTGTCACTCTTTCAGGTTTTGGAACAAAAATGAGACATTCTCAGGGAACTTGATTAAACTAACAAATTATTCCCTTTCCTGATTTCTGATCACTTCATACTTCGCTGAGATCCAATCCTTTAATCCCCCCTCATATTCGGAAATATCCGTATATCCCATTTCGACCAGCCGACCGGCTGCCGTGGCGGATGATTTTCAGTCTGGACCGGAACAGTGAATAACGATCTTACTGTTCTTATCGGGTATAATGACACTAAACCTGCCCTCGAAATCATTTTCTTTTAAGGGAATATTGATCGAGCCCGGGATTCGAACTTTCCTGAAACTTTCCCTGCTCAGAACATTGACCAGTTTGAATTTACCATCCTTCTCGAGAAATTCTTTGATTTTTTCTCTTTCAACAAATTTCATAAACAGCACCTCATTTTCAAAAAAAATTAATTTAACTGCAGAAATAAATCAAGAAATACATTACTGATCAACTAAAAAAATTAATTTATTGACTTTCAAGTTTCCATTTTCGACATGACAAAAAAAGAATCGGATAACATTATGAGTAAAATAAACTGTATTATTAAAAGAAGCGGGACCAAAGTACCCTTCAATCTGAACAGTATTTCAAATGCTATCTACAGGGCAGTTGTAGCAACGGGAGGTAGAGACAGGGAAAAAGCCGATGAACTCGCCCAAAAAGTGCTGGTATTCCTTGAAAGATCAACTCAGGGTGATTCTATTCCACATATCGAGGATATTCAAGATACGGTGGAAAAAGTCCTGATCAAGAATGGACATTCCAAGGTTGCCAAAGCCTACATTCTCTACCGGGAAGAATCGGCAAGACGCCGTCATGAAAAAAGCATGAAGGATTCGAAACCCTCTGAAATTATTCCCTGGGCTAAGGTCTGGCATATTTTGGATTGGGCTGTATCTCACAACCTTCATAGTGTTTCTGCCCTGAACGAAAGGATCATCAAGGGGGAATTTCCAGCGATCGTGAACGAATCCGAATCTGCATATGAGGAGGAAATCGCCACTGCTGCCGATCTGATCGTTAAAAGAAAGGATGAACTCCGCCTGGTCTTTATCAGTGGACCTTCTTCATCGGGAAAGACGACTACGACTATAAAACTGGAAAAACGCCTGCAAAAAAGAGATCTGAAATTCGTTCCGCTCAATGTCGATCATTATTTCTTCGATCTGTCCCTGCACCCGAAAGATGAATTCGGGGATTATGATTTCGAAACACCCCAGGCTTTGGATCTTGAGTTAATTAATGAACATATCATCAAACTTTGTGCCGGTGATAAAGTGCTTATTCCCTTCTACGATTTTCGCACGGGAACCCGAACTTTGAATGTTGCACCTCTGCAACTGAAGAGCAATGAGATCCTTTTGATAGATAGTCTTCATGGTCTCTATCCTCCTATGAGCGAGGGTGTCGATAATCATCAGAAATTCAAACTTTATCTGGAACCATTACTGCAGATGAAAGGACCCGATAATAAATTCCTGCGCTGGACCGACCTGAGAATGGTTAGACGAATGTTGAGGGATGCCGCTTTCAGAGCATATAAACCGGAACAGACTTTGCTTCATTGGCATTATGTCCGCACCAGTGAAACCAGGAATATCATACCTTACATCAATAGTGCAGATTATATCATTAATAGTGCCATGCCCTATGAAATTGCTATTTACAGACCTAAGTTGCTATCCGAATTTGCAGGCTGGGTGAAGAAGTACAAGGATGATCCCTTGCGGGAAGATGCTTATAAAAGGGCGGAGAGAACTTATAGGTTCCTGGAAGCCGTAGAACCGGTTGAAGATGAATCGGCTATACCGGAGGATTCGGTATTAAGAGAATTTATCGGCGGAAGCGTATTGAAATATCACTAGTAAGGCAGAGTTATTTGCCTTTTCTCTTGAAACGAAAAAGCCGGTGATGAGGTCTGTTCAAAATTTCCAATTTACCAGTAAAAGGTAAAACGCCTTTACTGATCATTCTGACATCAGACATCGTATAGATCGCATCAGGATTGAAGACCTTGATCATTGCGATGATCTCTTTCACATTTTTTCTCCTCACAGGTAAATATATTATATCTACTGCCCCAAGATTGGATTTTGCGGGTAAATAGGTTAAATTGTAGCCATCAGCCTGGAAATACTGAATCAACTCCTTAGCTTTTTTCCTGGTGATTATCCTCAGGAGCAAGGTACCTAAAGCTAATTTGTTTTCCAGATGTATACCGACAAAATTTCCCATGGCAAAACCAGCAGCATAAGCAAGATAATTCACAGGATTTGTGAGATTTCTCATTATCTGACCGATTACGATCAACCAGATCAGGATCTCAAAAAAACCGATTACCGGGGCTATATATTTCAGACCCTTGCTGACAAATATTATTCTCAGCGTTCCCAGGGAAACATCGATTATTCTGGAAAGGAAAATAAGGATCGGTAATATGATATATTGAAAAGTCACATTATTAAATATTGCGGTTATATCCATTTTCAACATTCTCGCAAATCATTTTTTATGATTATTAAAAAAGATTTTGTAACCCATTACATAAAATCATTGTAGACAAGCATTTATTTGCTCTTGAGAAAAATAAATAAAATAATTGGAACTTTTTCCGGAAAATTGCCGCAGTATATAATTGAATCAAATCAATTTTTAGATTTGTTTTTTATCAAATTTGTTTTTTTTTGGTTCTTAAAATCTCTAAAGCATTATCTGGATTTAAATATCATTGTATTTTTTTGCATTCCCTCTGGCTTTGGCTACAGGATACTTAATCCGGTTCTTCTCCAGTTTATTTCGGGATGCTTCCAGAATATCAATTTCGAGAATTTCGCATAATCGCAACAAGTAAATGAAAGTGTCCCCTATTTCATCTTTAATATCGCTCATTTTTTCTTCAGACAGATTATTACTTTCTTCCGGTGTCAGCCATTGAAAATGTTCCATGATCTCAGCTACTTCTACACTGAGAGCCATGATCAGGTTTTTGGGTGTGTGGAATTGCTCCCAATCCCTTTCCTGAGCGAATCTATTGATTTCCGTAATAACACTTTTCATAGTATCTTCCTCGATTTTTTTTGATTACTATCAAAGACATAATAATTAATATCTTAATGATTAATAATTGATGTCAATGTTAAATTATTTCGACACAATTATAAAGGAACGGATTATGCATTCCTATTTGAAAATATCTAATAATTATCGGAATTATTTTGACAGGAGAAGTTTCAATGTAAACTTAACTCACTGAAAAATAATAAGGTTTACAGAAGATAAAGGAGAAATTATGAAAAGAGCGTTGATTTTTCTCATTATTGTTTTCAGTCTTACAATCCTGATGGCTGAAGTTATTACCCTTGATCTCACATTTTCTCGACCTGATTTAAGGCAGAAAGATGATTATACGGAAATCTTTTTCGATCAGTGCGCGAATTTTGGAGCAGAAGGAACTCCTCAATTACCTCAATATGGAACAGAAATACTTTTACCTCAGGGTCAAGTGATATCCGAAGTAAGGATCATCTCGACCAGTTATCAGTTATTGGATGATAAGATAACTATCCAACCTGCATCACGTCAATTTCCCATATCCCAGCCTGTGAGCGGTTATAAACCCGTACCGAATGAAGTGATCTATTCTTCTTCTGATTCCTATCCCGAAGAGATCATCACCGCTGTTTCCACACATTTTCTTTCCGGTCATTCCATTGGAAACTTCAATCTCTGTCCGCTGGTTTACGTGCCGGCTGAAAAGAGGGTAGAATACCTGGAAACAATTACCCTGGAAATAGATACTAAATACGCCATAGAAGCTCAGGATGCAGAAAGGTTCCTGAAAACCAGCCCCAGGCTGAATTCACGGATCATTGAAATCGTAGAAAATCCTCAGATGCTCTCCTCATACTTCTATGTTGAGAATCTCAGGGATGATGAATACGATCTGCTGCTGATCACTAACGAACAATTCCTTCCGGA
>JAUVIJ010000179.1 GCA_030592835.1 Candidatus Cloacimonadota bacterium
AAACCATAGGTGTTATAATTCACAGAATAATAGTCGTTTAGATAAACCGCTGCATTATTACCAATTGTATTTTCAGGAATCATCAGGTGCTGACTGTAATTAATGATGTCGATCTTGAGATCCGAAAGGTCCCGGATCGGCAGGTTGGGACAGTCTTTATTATATCCGGCTGAGATCTGACAACTGGCATGGTTGAGGTGTTTATTCCAGTCGTAACTGTGGATCTGTGGTGAAAATTCCCTCCTGTCATGCACTGCCCTCATCTGATCACAGAAGGAACGGTAACAGGAATTATAACCATGATCATTTCTACGGGAAGGATCACTCAGTGATTTACTATTGGAATAATTACCAACTTCGGTCCACATAACCTCACGACCAGCTCCTGAAATTAAAAGATATGAGGCATTCAGCTCCTGAAAAAGTTTGGCTGAGATCGGTATCACTGTGAAATCATCATTGGGGTGAACCACATTCACAATGACAGGATCAGTAGAATCACTATTATAAACGAAAAGTCCCCAACCATAATCAAAGCTGCCGATTTCATCATCAGTTGTTTCTTCCGTCCCATTCTCATCTATATATTCCAGATTGAGAATTTCTCTGAGAAGGTAATATATCCTTTCGGTATCGGTATCGTAAAATTCAACCACTTCGTAGGGAAACTGGAATAAATCCAGATACTGCTGCACATTTTCGTATAATCCCTGGTTGAATAGAGAAAGAATGTATTCCCAATCCTCGAGTACATCATCATCAGCGAGATAAAAATCTCCAAAACCATTGGTCTGACGGTCGTAGGGAGCATAAATGTTGTAACCTTCGTCAGCAATGCCTTCGCTGATATGACTCGTCCAATTATCATAACTGCATTCGGGAGCATTACCATAAAGAAAGGAAATAAAAGAAGCAGTCTCCTGAGTTATGGCCGTAATATTCAAAAAAAATAAAAGCAAAATTAACAAAATGAGGATGCGGTGCACATATCCCTCCCTTGTTTTATTAGAGAGTAAAATTAAATACAAATATCATTTATTTAACAAAGATTATAGTAATTTAAATCCGTCAATAAAATAATTTTTGTGCCATAAACCTGACTCCCAACACAAAATAAATTGACAAATTTTGCTGACATTGTACTCGGTGACTATATGCTCATTGAAAAATGATTATGGGGATTTAATATGGGATAAATTAATAATTGACAATAAAGATTTTCTTAAAGGTTTTGTTAAACTTAAATATTTTATAATATGAATCATAGATGAGAAAAAGGAGTTGTATATGAAGTTAAAAAGCCACAAAACAGGAATTTTCCTGGTTTTGCTGGCTTTCAGCTTACTCCTGCTACCTGTCACTTTACCTGCTGCTGTAGATGAAACCGCTTACATTGTTGAGAATCTGAAAGTAAGTGATATTCCCTATGACGACGGGTCTGGTCTGGTTATTAGCTGGAAGCCTTTACCGAAGGAACGGAGGATCATCGAATACCGTATATATCGCGGAATCACACCGGATTCTCTTTTCTATATCGGCAAAATCGATGTTAATGTAAAAACCGGTGTTCCGGGCGATGAGATGTATTTTTACGATACTGCCTTCAATTACTTTATGGACGTCCAATCCTTTGGTAAGTTAAGGAAAGAGAAAAAACAATCCAAGGACAGTCCTCTTTACAGACGCTATCCCCGTGATGCCAACATCACCGGTCCCCAGTTACAACATTATGACATTCTTGGTGTTATTTCTGAAAAGGATTATTATTACAAAAACCGGAGAATTGAAGTTGTTGCCGAAGAAGACACAACGATCTATGCAGGTCTGAAGGTACGTAATTTTGACCAACTGGCTAAGAAGCTGTTACCCGATCACGAATATTATTATACAATTCTGGCTGTGAATGAAGCCAGAAAGTATTTCCCTCACTGTGAACTTGCTATTGGTATTCCCCGGAAAAACGCTCCCGAGAAAACGGAAGAATTTTATGCCGTCTGGGTAGAGGATCTGAATCGATTACAATTTGAGTGGTCTTTGCCAACTTTTACTGATGATCATTATTATCACAGCGTCTATATGTTGAAGAGATCTGATCTGGAGAAATTCAACCGTTATCTGGAAAACCTGGAAGCGATCGAGGAAAACAATCTTGCAGTAAAGATTGATTCGACAGTTACTACGCTTGAATTATCTCTGAAAAATCCGGCTCAACTGATCTACAGCAGATATTCTGGCTATCCCTACACACCCAGTAAAACAGTTTCCATCAATGTGATCGACGGCAGGATAAAGTCTCCCAAGATCTACAAAAACCTTTTTAACGGTGAAGAAGTTGATGTCGATATCGAATTCAATTCCGATAATCTCGATGATTATCTTTTTGTATTCCAGCTTTACGATGCGGATCGATATGAAAACTATTCCGATCCGGTAGCAATCGAGATTATAAATTCCGACATTCTACCGGAAATTCCTGCTTTTGAGATCGTTGACAGGGAAAATGATAAAGGTGATTATAATACTGCAAAATGGGGAAAACCTGTAGTATTCCTGACCAACTCCTCTTATCTGAATGAAGATAAGACAAAGCTCCTTGTTAATTATGAAATAAATTCCAATAAAAATTACAAGGTTCGGAACATTTATTTCCGAGTCTTCGATAAGGAATATATTGAAATAGATTATATCAATGAATATTTTACCGATAATAAATTCAAGGTGGATATCCCCGCAGGAATCGATGAACTGAATTTCGAAATAACCTTCAAATGCAACAATCCTGTGGGAGATTATATTCTGAAGCAGAAGCTGCTCTTTGACGAAATATCCCAATCCCTTTCTCCAGGGAAAATCTTTCTCGGAAATGAAAACCTGAAAGAATTCGATTATTATGTATACAAAAGGAACTATTCCGATGAAGAATTCAGGTTATCAAAAAAATAGCCGGAACTCAGCGGGAACTTCACGATAATATCAGGCATAAGACCGTTCACTTCAAACTGGTTAAGCATTATGATGCCGATAAACAGCTCTATCTGGTCTCTCCCCGTTTTACCATCCGCACAGATGAACCTCGGGAAAATATGACTGCTGTTTATCTTTATCCAGATATGGATTCCGATTATCTGAAGAATCTTGAGGATCAACTGGTAGAAATCCAGGCTAGTCTCGATACTCTGGTCACAATTGAGGAGATTGATCAGGCTAATGAGGACATTGAAAATTACCAAGAACAGATCGACAGGATCAAGAACGATCCGATAATCAACTACGCGAACAGTATAACCAATCCTAAAGAACGTGTGAAATACCTTGATAAATCACGGCAAATATCCAAGCGAGCCTTTGAATACAAGATAGTAAAAAGTGACGGCAAGGGTCATTTCACCGAGACTGTAATCTATGTAAAAGAAAACTCTGAACCCGTAGATGAAGATGATAAATTGCTTATGGCTTATTCCGGTTTCGGTAAAGATCATTTCTTCCCTCGATCTGACTGGTTCAAAACCACTATGCTGCCAACTCTGATAGCGTCATTAACTTTCGGTTTCCTGGTTTATGTCATGATCAAAAAAGCCAAGAAAGGACACGATCTTTTCATCCGACCAATTGCCGGTATCGAGGAAATTGACAATGCTATCGGCAGGGCAACGGAGATGGGAAAACCGATCCTGTTCGTACCTGGCCTTTCCGGGATCAGTGATGTTGCAACCCTGGCCGGGCTGGCTATTCTAAGCCGGGTCGCTAAAAAAGCAGCCGAATACGATACCAGGATCCTGGTTCCTGTTCGTGATTACCTGGTTCTTCCAATTGCACAGGAAATCGTGAAGGAAGCTCATTACGAAGCCGGTAGACCAGATTCCTTTGATAAGAACAGTGTCTTCTTCATTACTACTGCTCAGTTCGCTTTTGTTGCCGGTGTCAACGGAATCATGATCAGGGAAAAAACTGCTACTAACTTCTATATGGGTATGTTCTGGGCGGAATCATTGTTGATGACGGAAACCGGAAGTTCAACCGGCGCCATTCAGATCGCCGGTACTGATGCTGTTACTCAGATCCCGTTCTTTATTACAACCTGCGATTATACACTTATCGGAGAAGAACTCTATGCTGCATCCGCCTACATGGCGAGAGAACCATTACGACTCGGGACTTTGAAAGCGGTCGATTATCTTAAATTGATAATTTTAACCTTAATTATATCAGGAACCATTCTTT
>JAUVIJ010000146.1 GCA_030592835.1 Candidatus Cloacimonadota bacterium
TCGATTTCATTGACGCTGGAAGAAATCTCTGCTGGTGTCGATAAGAAAATCAAGATCGGAGTAATGGACAGTTGTGAAGCCTGTGAGGGAAGCGGGTCAGCGGATAAACAGACTAAAACCTGTCCTCAGTGCCGGGGAACTGGTCAGGTTATGCAGACAACCAGATCGTTATTCGGTCATATGCAGATGGTTACAAATTGTCCAACTTGTCGTGGTCAGGGAAAAATAATTGAGAACCGTTGTCATAAATGCAATGGAGAAGGTCGAGTCAATAGCAGTAAAACCGTAAATGTCCATATTCCTGCTGGTGTTACCAAAGGTCAGTATATCAGATTGAAGGGTCTGGGAAACAAAGGAAAATGGAATGGTCAATCCGGAGATATTCTGGTTTTAATCAGGGAAAAGGAGCACAATATTTTCGAAAGAAATGAGGCAGATCTGATCTGCCAGTTCCCGATCAGTTTTTCCCAGGCAGCTCTGGGAGCCGATATCTCGGTACCGACACTTTCCGGTAAGATTAAAATGAAAGTTCCGCCTGGAACTCAATCTGGAAAAGTCTTCAGGATGAAATCACAGGGACTACCTCATATAAATAGTGTCTATCGTGGTCATCTTTATGTAAAGGTGATCGTAATAACACCGTTAAGGTTAGGTTCTGAGGAGAAAAAGCTTTTCACGGATCTATCCAAATTCGATCAGAAAAATCAATTGAAACCGGAGAAAAGCTTCTTCAAAAAATTCAAGGATTTTTTCGTCTAAATTATGAAATGAATAGAGAAATGTCACTCACAGGCTGGGTGACATTTTTCGTTATAGGAAGGAAAATCCATGCCATCTTGTTATTTGCCTAAGTTAACGATCAAGGATAAATCAGCCAGGATAGAAGGTGAGGAATTCCATCACCTTTACCACGTTTTCCGAAAAAAGACGGATGATGAGATTATGTTGACCAGTGGTAATGGTATATTAGCCCGGGCAAAGATCACCTCTATAGAAAAAAGATCCATGACTGCAAATATTATTACCAGTGAAGAAATTATCAAGTCTAATTCGATTGTGGCAGCAGCTTTTTCCCTGCTGAAAAATAAACACGATCACTTGATCGTAGAAAAGCTGACAGAACTTGGTGTTAAGGAGTTCTTTCCTATTATCTGCGAACATACGATCCGAAAAAATTCTGATAATATTCTCGATAAATTAACTAAAGTTGCAATATCGGCGATTAAACAATGTGATAATGCATTTCTGCCCCGGATAAATCCGGTGATGACTCTGGAAAAATTTATTGTTGGTATAGAAGAGAAAGATTATGAGTTGATCATTGCTCTGGAAACAGGTGAAGACCGACTTTTAAGTGATATTCTTATTGAAAATGGTAAACGTAATATCTGTTTTCTAATCGGTCCCGAAGGAGGTTTTTCCCCGGAGGAGATCAGGTTCATAAAAGAAAAAGAAATAAAGACATTTACACTGGGAAATCATGTACTCAGGGCGGAAACGGCTGCTATTACCACAACTGCACAGATTATCGGGAATTACCTGCAACAGGATCCCGGTTTTTATTAAAAGGTTCTGAGTTGGATTCGAAGTTCCATTTCCTTCGAGCATTCAGTAAGCGCCAGATTAATAGAAAACAGAGATTTCTAAGAAATCTGATAGCACTGCTCATTATCATTATCATAATTGTCCTGATTGTAACTATATCTATTATAACCGGGGCTAGAAAAGAAAGAATTACAACTGTTATGCAGAAAAGAATGGATCAGACTCTAACCGATTTTAAAATACCCTTGGAGCTGGCAAAACAGAATAATCTCCTTCTTTATAAATGGGGTAGAACCGGTGCTATCGATCTTGAAGCAAATGTTGATGAATTCGATTCCAGTCTCATCCCCCTGATGGAAGGATCCCCCTATCTCGATTTTCTGTATATCAGCAACAGAGTTGATCTTCATTACAGTTTGTTCAGATCCGGCAGTGCCTGGAAGGGAACTAAGTCCGTGGATTTGAATACTGAGGATTTTCTCTCGGAACTGGGTGTCGATCCTGATAAATTTAGAAAAGACCATTTAGATTTTGGCATCATGGATTCCATTACAATTAGAACGGACAATTTTCGCTGGTTATTAACTGACAGTGAAAACAGTTTGGGAACCCGATTGTTACTATGTTATGCAGAATTATCGATTTCATTATCAGATAGTGTTAATAATCCACTGTTGATCATTTCGGGTATCAATATAGACAAACTGATAGCAGATATCAGTGGTCGTGGTTATAGAGACAAAGGTAAGCTGACTATTATTTCTGATCTAAGCAGGATAAAACCTACGGGTGTACAGGATAATACTTCTGTTAGAAATGAGAGTATAACAGATTCGGTGAGGAGTGAAAATGATCTCTTCGACCTGGCTCTGCAATACTGGTTGAATTCAAAGGTTGTAGACGGTCCATATCTTTTCAGACATGAAAACAGTAACTGGTGGGGACTGTTAGACAGGATAGAACTCCGATCGGCACCCTTTGTATTTCTGGCTATTCAACCGGAAGACGACATTATGCAGGACATTATTCAGGAAATGAAGCGTGAACGTTATTTATACGGATTAGTGGGTCTGATCATAATTCTTATATCAATGATAATTATCTTAATTGGTATCAGGGGATATAATCGTATTCCCGGGGATTTCAGTTCAGAAATTTCGATGGGTGGGATCGATTTGGATGGTTTGATTGCTACAGGCGAAAGTGAGATCCTGGAATTCAAATCAACTTTACGTTGGAATCTGAAGACCAATAAACCGGACAGGGAAATTGAACTTGCTGTTATGAAAACCATAGTTGCTTTTCTGAATTCTGAAGGAGGAATTCTTCTGGTCGGTATCGCAGATGGTGGTAAGGCTGTCGGTATCGGAGCGGATGGATTTTCCAGTAATGATAAATTCCTGCTCCATTTCAATAATCTGATTAAGAATCATATTGGTCTCGAGTTTGCCAGTCTGATCGATTTTGAGATTTGCGATTATAAAGGAAAACAGATTCTGATCGTCAGATGTGAAAAATTTTCGGAATCAATGTTTCTCAGACATGAGGAGAATGAGGATTTTTACATCAGGGTAGGTCCCGGAAGCCGAAAATTATCGACAAAGAAAGCCATTAAATATATCAGTTCTCGTAAAGAGTAAGAGGAAAATGAACAGGATAATTGAAAAAATAGCGGCAGCGGTTATAGGAACTGAGTTCGAAGGAAATACTTACGTTGTAGGTGGTTATGTCCGTGACCTAGTTATGGAAAAGATTTCCAGTGATATAGATATCGTTGTGTCTCTAAAAAAGGGAGGGATCAAACTGGCTGGTTTTCTGCATGACCAGGGAATTGCATCCCGACCGGTCTTGTTCAGTAATTTTGAAACAGCATCTACTATGATCGATGACTGCAAGGTCGAATTTGTTATGACTCGCAGGGAATCTTACCGCAACTATGATCGCAAACCCGATGTGTTTCCGGGTTCTCTGAAAGAAGATGTCTTCAGAAGGGATTTTACCATAAATTCTTTACTAATGGATATTTGTAGAAAGGATATAATCGATCTCACAGGTTCAGGTAGAAAGGATATTGAGAAGAAATTAATACGATCTACAACTGATCCGGAAGTAATTTTTGCAGAAGACCCTCTGAGAATGTTGAGAGCAATTCGCTTTGCCGTAAATCTCGGATTTGAAATAGAAGAAGAAACAGCCAAGGGAATCCTGAAAAATGCAGGCATGCTGGAGTTTATATCCTGGGAAAGAAAAAGGGATGAAATCGACAGGATTCTTCTTAGTCTTTCACCTGCAAAGGGTATCCGGATGATTTTTTCCTATAATTTGATCCGTAACCTTATTCCTGAAATGATGAATTTATACGGTCTTGCTCAGAATAAGTATCATGATCAGGATGTCCTCGAACATACACTGTGTGTTCTAAATAAGACTCCTGAGATATTATCGGTTCGTCTGGCTGCGCTTCTGCATGATATCGGTAAAGCGGGTTCCTGTAAAGTGATCAGACAGAAGACCCATTTTTACGGTCATGAAAAATTGGGTTCAGAAATTACTGGTAAGGTTTTACGTCGCTTGAAATACTCACGAAGTTTCATCCTCCTGGTGAGAAAGCTTGTTCAGAATCATATGCGGTTCAAGCAGTCCGGAAAAGATGGAGAAATAGTGTCCGATAAAATCCTCAGGAAAACATTGACAGAGATCGGTGATGATCTGGATAATCTGCTGTTACTTGTAGAGGCAGATAATTTCTGTCATGCAGTTGATTACAGGTTACCCGATCAGGTTCCGGGCTTAAGAAAGCGGTTTGCAATTATTAAGAAAGAACGCAGTGGAAAAACCTTACCTTTGAATGGAAAGGATATTATTGAACATTTCCAGATCAGAACAGGTGAAGCGGTAGGAAAGCTGCTTACAAAAGCACAAGAGATCTGGCACGAACATCCCCGGTGGGATAAAAAAAAGATATTAGAAGAGATTAAGTTCAAGGAGGATACCATGGAAAATAATGAAAGTAAAGTTACCAAAACAACAAGAGATGCTGTAAAAAAAGCTTATGATGTAGGAGAAGATGTTGTCAAAGCATTAAGCAGGATTACAAAGGAAATAGTTCATACTGCAAAAGAAGAGGATCTGTCTAACAAGGAAAAGGTACAAAAACTCGCCAGAGAAGCTCTGGAAGGTGCTAAACAAGGCGCAAAATCAGCTCAACCGGAAGCTGAAGAATTTCTGAAAAAAGCTGGTAAAACCATAATCGATGCTATTAAAATAGCTGCTCCAAAAATTGCCCATTTCACCCATGGAGCCCTAAAGGGTGTATATGAGGGAGCTAAAGACGTTTATGATGAAAAACATCTGGAAGATAAGAAAACAGAAGAGAAAGAAAAGAAATAAAATCATCTGAATAAACTTTTAAAGCCCTCTGTAGTTTCGGAGGGCTTTTTTTAATGAATTTAACATGATTGTTTATCTTTGGGAGATAGAAAAAATTTGACTCAATTAAAATATTGCATGGTAATTGATCAA
>JAUVIJ010000043.1 GCA_030592835.1 Candidatus Cloacimonadota bacterium
AGCCAGATATTAACGTCGTACACACCGGAAGTCAGATCACCGAAGAGATGAATGATATCGGAGTATGATCCAGTATCGATCAGGACAGAATTACTACCGCTGAGAGCCTGAGCATCGGAGACCATAGCATCGTCTGAACTACCGGGAACGTTGCTCCAGGGATTCCAGTCGTCGGATTGAGTGCAGAGGTAATCTCCAGCAGTATAGGAATCAAAATCATCAAAGAATAATGCTTCTCCACCTGCGGGAGGATCCCAGGTTACCAGACCGGTATATTGATCTACAGCTACGTTTTCAGGAGGATCTTGAGTTAAGATCTCTGTAACCCCAACAGCATTGATGAATCTGTCACCCGAAGAGTGAACCCAGGCTTCGCCATCCCAATAAACTGTATGTTCGGTATAAGCACCTGAACCGAGATACTGCCTTACCATAGCATCGAAAAGAATGTGGTAATCAGAATCGGGATCGTTGCAATGGTCACCATTGATCATCACGAAGAAGTCTGCAGAAAGAACCTGTGGTTCAGTTAAAACAAATTCAGCCCAGTGATATTCTCCCGGAGGTGCACCTGTATAATCAAAGTCTTCAGTGTAAATAAGAGCACCAGGGGTAACATCATCGATGGCTTCATAGATTTCGATAGTCTCAACTTCAACATGATTGTCATCTGCGTAATTGACCATCAAGGCTTTCACTGAATTCAGGGTGAAGTCTTCTCTTCCGAATATTCCATCTGTGAAAGGGGTGAAATAAGTTCCGGAATAGGATGAAGTATAGTAGGTTTCATCCCAGATACGGGAATTGTATCCCAATTCATATTCACCGGGAGGATATACGTCGATATTGATAGTATAATTATCATTATCAGGATTTTCGTCTGAACCGACGATCACAGAACCTGTGAAGTCAAAGTTTCCTTCGACTAATACGGTAGCTGGAAGTGGCGTCAGCCATCCCAATCCAAATTCAGTGGATCCGATCTCACCGGGATTGCTTCCGACGTAATCGAAAGGACCGCCCTGACCTTCAATATCCATTCTCAGAGTAGGATTGATCGGGTTCTGTCCCATGTTTCCGTAAATAATACCCGGTTCCATGTCAACACCTTCGGTGGTTGGGTAGGGTATGACATTGAACATGTTAGCACCATCGAATGGTGGCATGTTGGAACCGATAATTTCGAAATCATCGACAAAACATCCGGCACCCTGAGCATAAGTACTGTCATCGGTTGTGACCGTGAATTTTATTTGTACATTTCCACCGGCATAATCTGTAACATCGGCTGATCCATTGTAAATATGGTCTTTATCGATTAATTCCCAGCCAGTGGATGGATTGGGATAATCCCTGTCGTAATCGTAATACATCAGATCCCAGGCAACATTACCCGGATTGATTATGAAATTGACATTGTCATCGGCATCGTCCTGGAATAAAATAGTTCTAGCATCATCGGATATGACAACATCGTCGATGAACCAGGCGCCTTCGGTATCAAGTCCGTCTTCATCGGAAGTGTTGCTGTCTGATATGAACTGGAATCTGATCTTGACTGTCTGATTGGCATAGGCAGTAAGATCGATGGATTCCTCAGTCCAGGTGTTATTTGTGCCGGTATATGAAGCGAGAACATCGTAGGATTGGAAATCATTAGAAGATATTCTGATATATCCAAAATCCCAGCCATCTTCCGAATCCCAGCGGGTCATGAATGTCATATCGATATCTCCTGTTGTGGTCAGATCGATATCAGGAGATTCTATATACTGATCCCAACTGTTACCGTATCCCCAGCCGCCTGCCCAGCCAGCATCTTCAAGACCGCACCACCAGGAATTACCACTGTAGGCATTGAAATCAGTAACCTGCCAGTAATCAGGTGTGGGAGCATCGGCATCACGCATCCAGAGTCTGAAAGTTTCATCGATATAACCCGGACCTGCACCGGATCTAAAGAATTCAACATCTACATATTCGCTGATAAAATACTGATTGTAACCGTCGATAAGATAGAATTCCGGTGAAATGATCCCATTCATATAGAAATCCTGACCTTCAGGGATCCACCAGGAATGAGTTGCACTGTGAGAATAAGTGTCGATATAATTCCAATTTGTAGAAGGATTATCCCAAACATCTGTATTGGTAACTACCATATCCATACACCATTCATAAGGTCCACCCTCGAGATCGGTAACGGTATACCAAGCATCCCCATCATGTAGATAAGAACGGGCCATGTGACCAGATCCGTCATCAGAGATGATCTGGATCGTGGTGCCAACGGTCACCTCGAAAGCCATGTAAATATCAACCATGCCGTCAATTGCGAGCCTTACACCGGAAAGATCGTAATAGCTCCAACCGCCAATATTAGTTGGTACGATTGTTGTTGTAGCAAGTACGGTTCCAGGTAAACCTGCATCATCATCATAGAAGGTAAGTGTAACTTCTGTTGCATCACCACCATAAAAATAGAACCAGGCACCTTCTAATGTGCCACTATGGAAGGGTGTATAACGTACGGCAAAAACAGGATATTCCGTGGGAGCTTCCCAGATGTAAGAGGCGCCGACGTAATAATAATAGAGCGACTCAAGTTCGAAATCATCTGCCCAGACAACATCCGCGCCCTGCCGAAGATCCCGGGAGACCTGCATTCCAGCCGGATGCAGTGCTTCCGCTCTGATAGATTTTGGTGCGGTGATCAACTGATGATGATCACGATCCAAATCCATTTTGGCAGTTTGCGAGATCTTGCTGGTTTCTTGGAGAACAGCCCAGGATGAAGATATTGTAAAGATCAAAAACAGAGCTGTTACCAGACTAAGTTTGTTTTTCATTTTTTCTCCTTGGTAAATGTTAAATGAATTAGTGATTTTTGTGAATAAATTATCCGGATTACGAAGTTATAAATTTTCATCTTCTCTTCCTACCCTTAATTAAAGAAGAACCATTTTTCGAAATTAATAATCAATCTTAAAAGTTCTAATTTATATCCTCCCAAAAAACAAATTAGTCCGCATTTTTAAAAATGCAGACTAACCAATTTTTTGTCAAATATTTTCGCAAGATTCAGATTTTATTCATTATATTTTAGCTACTTTGTCAGCTAATTCGACCAGTCGATTGGAATATCCATATTCATTATCATACCAACTGAAGATCCTTACAAGCTTGCCCTGAACAGCAGTCATCTGAGAATCATAGATGGATGAATAAGGGTTACCAACAATATCAGTAGAAACCAGCGGTTCTTCAGAATATTGCAGAATACCTTTCATTGTAGTTTCGGCTGCTTCCTTCATAACCTGATTGATATCAGAAACTAAGGCTTCCTTTTTTAGGTTGACAGTCAGGTCAACAAGTGAACCGTCCGGAGTGGGAATTCTGACAGCAACACCTGCCAGTTTACCGTCGAGTTCAGGAATAACCTTGCCGATAGCTTTGGCGGCACCGGTTGAAGTGGGAATCATATTCATGGCGGCTGCCCTTGCCCGTCTGAGATCGTTATGGGGAAGATCCAGGATTTTCTGATCGTTAGTGTAAGCATGAATAGTCGTCATCATTCCATCGATCAGTCCGAAGTTATCATTGAGGACTTTACATACCGGTGCCAGACAATTTGTAGTGCAGGATGCATTTGAGATAATTTTATGCTCGGGTTTCAATTCATTATCATTTACACCCAGAACAATTGTAGCATCGATTTCATCTTTTGCCGGAACTGATAGAACAACCTTTTTGGCGCCCGCCTGCAAGTGTTTACTGATCTTTTCTCTGGTTCGGAAGATACCGGTACATTCCAATACAACATCGACTCCCAGGTCTGACCAGGGAAGATCTGCAGGATCCTTTTCTGCAAAGATCTTAATTCTCGAATTTTCAACGATCAGTGAATCTCCATCGATCTTGATAGTTCCTCTATATTGTCCGTGAACACTGTCATATTTGAATAAGTGAGCAAGGGTTTTAGCATCGGTGACATCATTAATTGCTACTACTTTAAGGTCGGGGAATCTGTCTAAAATCACCCTTAATACAAGTCTGCCGATCCTGCCGAAACCATTGATTGCAATTTTCGTCATTTCTATCTCCTGAGGGCTTATTTTATTTTTATGATAAGTTTATGATAAGGTAATTGATTTACCTGCACTACCAACAATTTTCACCAGATCTTCCACAGCCGTCTGGACAGAATTTTCGGCTTTGACCATCCATTTACGGGGATCGAATCTGGATTTATCTGGCAGATAATCATCCTCAGTTATACCAACCGGTTTTACGATAGCATCTTTTTCCCGGAACCAATATTCCTGAACTGCCTGTGCCATTTCCATTTGGTAACGTGTGTCTTTATTTATTTTGACCACACCCTTGGCAATAGCCTGCTGTTGCTGTTCAACGGTAAGACCGGAAGCTCCGTGCAAAACAATTCCGGTTTCAACTCCATTATCGATCAAGAGATCGTCAATTTCTTTGATCAGATCTAATTTCAGGGTTACTTTGGCTCCCTTAGTCACACCATGGTTAGTGCCAACAGAGGCAGCAAAAAGATCAACTCCGGTTTTTTTAACGTATTCCAGGGCTTCTTCCGGTTTTGTATAAAGTTCGGTATCAGAGACGATCTCGTCCTCAGCTCCTTTGATATAACCGATTTCACCTTCGACAAGGACACCATGTTTATGGGCAATAGCAACTACTTCCGAGGATATCCTGATATTCTCACTGAAATCTTCTTTGGAAGCATCGATCATAACAGAGGAAACAAGATCATTTTCAATACAGTAAACCACAAAATCGAAGTAGTTTGGTGTGGCATGATCGATATGCAGACCTACGCCGGATCTTTTGTATTGTTGTGAGATGATCTTGATCATGTTGGAGATCAATTGAGCGCCGACGTTCATATCCTTAGTTTCACCCGAAGCAAATTTAACAGCGCCGGAGCTCATTTGCAGCAGACCATCCGAGTTTTGGGCATTATAACCCTGAATAACACCTCTGATAACACTATCAAAAACCACATTGGAAGCAATTATTCCGAATCTCTCTTTTTTTGCCTTTAAAAAGACCTGTTTAAGTTCTTCACCTTTTAAGAACATTTTACGCTCCTGTTATTCATTACTTTTAACCTCAGGATCTATTTTATGTTCCTCTTTTTCAAACTGCTCCATGATCTTGCTTTTCCCTTGGATTTCATCGATCATGAATTGAGCAGATTCATGCAGATCACTGTGAGGATAGTTGTTTAAAACTTCTTCAAATAGATCGACTGCCTTTACCATATCTTTTAATTCTTCGGCATATAAAAATGCTTTCATAAACAGTGCTTTATAATCGTCCTGATTGTTCTGGTGATATTTTATAACCTGATTATAATAAAAGACCGCATCATGGAACCTGTGTTTCTTCTGTGATTCTTCAGCTTTATTAAAATATTCTTCAGCAGATAATATCTCCAGAAGCCTTTCCGGATATTTTTGCAGATCATATTTTTCGCTCAAAGCTTTTTTGACGTCTTCGAATTTTTTCTTGGAAAGTTCTTTATCCATGGTCTTTTTAACATTACCAATGTTCTCAATAAAAGGTTTAGGTTCGGCAATATTGTCCTCCAAGATCCTGAAAAATACAAATTCACCCTTGGAGTTCATGAACACATTGTTCAATTTTTTTGGATTTGTCTTACCCGGAGCTTTTTCCCAGACCATATCGTTGTATAGCTCATCCTTGCCAATTCCGGGAATTATCCCGTTCTGATAGATATGATCGATCTCTCCATTTTTATTCGGGTTAAGAGATTTTTCAGCGATCAATTGACTGATCGAATCATAATCTTTCTTTTTTAAGAATTTCTTAACCTTTTTCTTCATTTCTTCTGCAGTTTCTTCATTTTCAAAAACAAAGGTCTGAATTTTTCTAAAGGCATTGGTACTGAATTGTTCAATATTGTCTTCGTAATACTTCAGAACATCGTCATCGCTGAGATTTATTTCTTCAACTACCATTTGGTTATATACAGTTCTTAACATCATGTTTTTCTTGATCTGTTTAACATTTTCAATGATTATATCACGCTGATCGTATCCTTCATCTAATGCTTTTTGGTAAAAGATTCCGATTTTAAGGGTATTATCAAAGAGCTTCTTTCTTTCTTCCAGATCGATAGATTTTACCTTCTGTTCCTCTGGAAGGAATTTAAAAATAGCCAGAAACCCGGCAACAGTTTTCCGTAATGATTCCACTGAACTATTCATCAGAAGTTGATCACTTAACTCCTGATTCATTTCCGGTTTCTCCAGGTTGAGTTTATTGAGCAGTTCATAATCGATCTCGATTTGATAACCAGCGAACAATTCGGCTTTAGTTGAGTCGAGAAGAGCCGTTGTTTTTTCAGGGAATAACCTCTGCTCGATCTCTTTCTCAGTTTCTTCATAGGTACGATCTTTGAAAAATTCGTCCTTATGAGCATGATAATATGCTTTTTTCTCTTTTTCAGTATAAGTAATTGTGTTTGACAGGTCGTTCTGGTATTCCCTGGAATACTGGGATTTGATCGAAAGATCGATTCTATTCCAGAAAGATTCAGATTCATTGAGTTTACGATCCAATGCTTCCTGATAAAAAATCTCTTCAACTGCCATCATATCCAACAACTCGATCTTGCCATCATTGGTTTGATATTTAGATTGATACATGGGAGGTATTTTATCAATTCTTGACTGAATATCAATTTTGGTTATCTCTCCCCCAATATATTTGGCTAAGACTACTTTTTCTTTTTCATCGGACCAGAGATTTATAGTGAGCAGAAGGATAATTATTACAATCACACTTTGATTTAACTTTGATCTAACCATTTAGAGTCTCCTTGATCTTTTTTTAGATTAGCTTCACAAAAAATAATTGACTTTTTCAAGTCAAGCAAATTAATGACTGCTCTTAAGTTTAAAAAGGATAGGGAATATAACAACTATGCAGATCTTTGATAAAGAGCTGATTAAGCTTGGTTATCTGGCGTTAGATAAAAAAAGCTGCCTTTTGGAAATGGCGGATCTGTTGAATAATAATAATAATCTTCAGTCTTTATCTGTTTTTGTAGAAGGAGTTCTGGAAAGAGAACAGTTAATGTCCACCGGGATTGGTAAAGGAATAGCAATTCCTCATGCCAGATCGAGTTCAGTAAGGGAGTTGAAAATCGTTTTGTTCATTTTGGAAAACGAGCTCGATTTCGACGCCATCGATGGTGAACCTGTTAAGATCATCTTTATGATCGCTGTTCCTGAAAATCTAAAAGAAGAATACATGAGAGTTCTCAGTTCAATTTCGAATTTCTGCCGCGATTCCAAGAACCGGGAGCGCTTGTTACAGGTGAAAAATAAGGACGATATCTATTTAGCACTGAAAGGTATTAATGATGTTATATAAAAAACTTATACTGATAATATTACTGGCAGCTTTTTCGACTATACCTTTATATACGGTAAACGAGAAAGCAGGAACTTCCGGATTTACATTTTTAAAAATTCAGATTTCCCCGAGAGCAGCCGCTCTCGGTAATGCTTATACCGGGTTAGCATTTGGAGCAGGAGCAGTTTATTACAATCCTGCAGGTCTTGTTCAGATGGATAATCCTCAACTGGAAGTGAATTACATGAACTATTTCCAGGGTATTAATTGTGGTTCTTTTGCTTTTGCTTATCCCCGTAATGATAAGGAAACTTATGCTCTTTTCGGTCAATTTCTTACTGCTTCTGAAGACAGGACACTGGCAGATCCCTTTGGCGAATTGATCGAAACAGGGGAAAAATATAGTATGTCTGATCTAATTATCGGTATCAGTGTTTCAAGATATATAATTAATGTATTACACTTAGGTGTTAATATAAAATATATTCAGGAATCCCTGGATGAAAATGTTGGTTCTGCTCTGGCTTTTGATATCGGGTTCCTACATCAGACGACCAACAAAAATCTAAAAGTGGGATTGGTAGTAAAAAACCTGGGACAACAAATACAGTATTATACCGAAAACGAGTATAAGGAAAAACTCCCTGTTATTGTTACAGCCGGATTTGGATACCATCCGCATGAAAAACTTTATGCAGTACTCGATCTCAGTAAACCAGTAAACAACGATATGTTTGGCAATTTCGGCATAGAATATAATCCTGCTGATTTATTGGCTATCCGAATTGGATATAAAACCAATGCCGGAGACTGGAAAACGGGAGGCGACTATGAAGTTTTTTCAGGTTTAACAGCAGGCTTAGGCTTCAAATGGTATAAGTACCAGGTTGATTATGCCATTGCCTCTTTTGGTGACTTAGGACTTGTCAATCAGATCGGTATAAAATATAATTTTTGATAATAATATAGTTTTCAGGCGGTTGATTCTAAAAACTGACCGCCTTATTTTTTTTATTTAATTTTTCAAAAAACAGGGTTTGGATCATAAATAATCCCTTTGAGGTATCGATGCTGCAAAAGGATTTTCTCTTTGAAATAGGACTGGAAGAAATTCCAACTGGATATATAAAGAACGCTATCGACAAATTGGATGAATATTTCCGGAAAGGACTCTCCTCTGCAAAACTGGATTATACCAGCATTGAAAAATTATCAACTCCGAGAAGACTTGCCTTACGTATTCTTGAATTGCCGGTAATACAGCCTGATGAAACCATTGAAAAGATAGGACCCGCTCTTACTGTAGCTTACGATGAGAAGGGAAATCTGACCAGA
This sequence comes from Candidatus Cloacimonadota bacterium, assembly GCA_030592835.1. Classification (GTDB taxonomy): domain Bacteria; phylum Cloacimonadota; class Cloacimonadia; order Cloacimonadales; family TCS61; genus JAUVIJ01. The sequence continues at coordinate 8,752 of JAUVIJ010000043.1, forward strand.
GCAGCCCTGGGATTTCTGAAGAGCGCTGAGGCGGAAAGTGATCAGATCTTCACAGTCAAAACGGCTAAGGGTGATAAAATTGCGATTAGAAAAAAAATACAAGGTCGGGGTACCGACAGGATCCTGTCTGATTTAATGGTCGGCTCATTATCTACTCTCAGCTTTCCCAAAATGATGAGATGGGGTGATAATAATACTCAGTTTGCCCGTCCTCTTCGTTGGCTAATTGCTCTTTTCGGTGAGCATAAGATCGAGATCGATTATCATGGGCTCAAGACAGATCAATTCTCTTATGGCAACCGATTCCTCGATTTGAGTATCAAGACCAGGATCGATAAACCCTCGGAATATGAAAACAGGTTGAATGATATAAATGTAATACCCGTCAGGGAAAAGAGAAAAAATTTAATCAGGTCTCAGATAGATCAACTTCTGTCGGGGTTGGATATAGAGATAGTTGCTGATGAAAGATTATTAGACGAAGTCGTTGATCTGGTAGAATTTCCAACTGCTGCTTTAGCAACTTTCGACAGTAACTATATGAAATTACCGGAAAAGATCGTAACCTCTACACTTTCACAGCATCAGAGGTATTTCGGTGTAAAAAATAAAAACGGGATTCTAACAAACAGGTTCATTTTTGTTTCCAATGGTAACCCGGAATTTATTAAACTGATCAGAAAAGGTAACGAGAAAGTTGTAAAAGCCCGTCTTGAAGATGCTGAATTCTATTATCTCGAAGACACGAAACTTCCTTTAGACAGATTTGTGGAAAAACTTAAAGAAGTAACTTTCCAGAAGAACCTGGGGTCATTATATAACAAAACCTTGAGAATTCAAGAGATCGCAAAATATATATGCAATAAATTAGGATTTAATAAACAGATTACCGGGGATTGTATCAGAGCAGCTTATTTATGTAAAGCAGATCTGGTTACCCTTATGTTAGGGGAGAAAGAGTTCACAAAGCTGCAGGGTTATATCGGTATGAACTATGCCCGAAAAAGTGGAGAAAATGAACAGGTTGCAAAAGCGATATACGAACATTATCTTCCCCGGGGACAAAAAGATAGTTTGCCTGAGAGTATAACGGGAGCGGTTGTTGCTCTATCAGATAAATTAGATACGGTTTGCGGTATTATCAGTGTCGGTCTGATTCCCACCGGTTCGAATGATCCCTTTGCTTTGAGAAGAGCGGCGAACGGAATCGTTCAAATCATAGCAGAGCATGGATTTATCTTGGATTTACATGAAATGCTGGAGGAAACACTGAGAATTCTTTCGGATAATGTAAAAGATAAAAAAGCAACTATGGAATTCATAACTGAATATTTCAGACAAAGGGTTTACTGGCTACTGAAAGAATCAAGGGTCGATTATGATGTTATAGACAGCGTTATGCACATCGATTATTCCGATATTGTCGATCTGAAACATCGTGCTTTGGACCTCCAGGAATTTAAACAGAGAGCTGACTTCAGAAAGCTGATCATAGGATTTAAAAGGGTCTCGAACATTATTTCTGAAACTGATAATATTTCGGATGTCAATCCCGATCTATTCAAGGAACAGGCTGAAAAGGATCTATTCACCGGATCTCAGAGTCTGGGATCGACAATTGAGATCCTGCTTAAGAGTAAAAATTATCATGGGATTATGGAAGAATTGGTTCGATTCGGTCCCGTGATCGATAGTTTTTTTGATCATGTTCTTGTTAACATTGATGATGATAAATTACGTCAGAACAGGTACAATCTTTTAGCTAATATCAGATCCCTGTTCTTGAAAATTGCTGATATTGCGAAAATAGTATTGGAAGGTCAATAAAAGGAACGAAAATATGAATTCTTATCTCTCACATAGAGCAAAGGCTATAAAACCTTCTCCCACACTGACTGTTTCCAATAAAGCTAAGGCAATGATCGCACAGGGTATGGATGTGATCAATTTCGGAGTTGGCGAACCTGATTTCAACACTCCTGAATTTATCAAGGCAGAAGCTAAATCAGCCATCGATTCCAATTTCACGAGATATACTGCTTCCGCAGGGATATTAGAACTGCGCCAGGCAATTGCC
>JAUVIJ010000030.1 GCA_030592835.1 Candidatus Cloacimonadota bacterium
AATCATTGAAATGTATCCAAATAAGATAGAAACAGGTTAATACTATGATAATTAACGTAATCAAAGTGTCAAACGAGAAGAAACTAAAAAATTTATAATTTTCTACAGACAAAAAATTTCTTCTCCATTTTAGTGCTATTAGAAGTATTAAAAGAACTGGAAATCCTATTGTGTAAACTCGGTGAATAATAGAATTAAAAATAGGATAATTATTTAAATATCCTTTTCCTTCTCTAAAAATATTAAAATCATTAAGTTTTTTACTCAATTTCTTTTCAATATGATGTATATATTTATATTGTTTTTCAATCAAAATATTTATTTGGAAATATTTAATCACGATATTTAAAATGCTAAATAGAAGAAAACTATCTAATAATTTAAAATTGCTAAATTCATTTAGTCCAATTTTATTTACAATTAAGGATCTCGATAAAATCTCAAAATCATCTGGTAGCATAGAATTAAAAAATATTAATGATAAAAGAATTACACTATAAAAAAAATATTTGTCCCGTTGTTTTAGATATAATCTTAAATATGAGAAACTATCTTTATAGTGGTCATAATATATTTCCAGTTCTTTTTCTTTCATTTATGCTTCATTTAATGCTTTAATAATTGCATCTCGTGTAAAACTATATGCCCAAGTTGCTCCGCTATTATTAATTTCATCTGGAGAAGTATTTGTATGATCCAATTTAATTGCAACTAACTTGTTATTGTTCTTTTTACTTTGAAATATCTCAAAATTTTGCCAGTTCTTATGTCCAATTTCAAGATAAACATTGTGTCTTTTATTTGCCTCTTTGCCGATAATGACAACAGTATAAGTTGAGTGATTAATTTTTTTTGTTAGTTCACCTTTTATAATAGGAATTCTCCAACTTTGAATTTCATTAGGTGTTATATCATTAAAACTGAATTCAAAATCAGTATTTGCATCCCAAGCACTTAATAAATTACGATAATGTCTATCATTTTCGTAATCAAAACAAATAATCACTTTTTTCTTTGCCATAATAAATTCTCCTTTTCTTTAGTTATTTTTTCAATTTTCTTATTCACTTATTACTTATAATTATTTCTACAACATACTTTCAAAAACCTTATATTTATAAAAAATAATAAGCTTCTTTTAGGTCAAGTAGATAAACCATTAGCCAAACGGAGCTTGCGGAGTTTGGCTAATGGTTGCATCCCTGAAAAATCATCCAAAGGCTGATAAAGTTCGCGGATCCGTCAATTGCCGGACACAGTTCTCCCAATATGGTAGCAAAAGCGAACTTTTTCCTTTTAGATTCGTTTTTTTTGAACTCCAATTCATCTCACAAATTTATGATTTTAATTGAAGTAGGTCAAAGTTTTTTTTCTTACAAAAATATATTCAATCCTGGATTATATTTCAAACTATAAACATGATTGCAACCGATAATCTCCGCGATTCCAGTTCTAAAGCTATTTTGAACTTGTAGAATCGATTGGAAGAGGTTTTGATATATAAGTGTGGTATAAGTGTGTTAGGTTGATAGAAAGCTTGTTGAAGGTCTGAAGAGACTATTCAATAAAAAAACCGGATAAATTTGATTAATTAGAAAATGTAGTTTACAAAAAAATGGACATAATTCCATTTGAATTTCCCTTCTTTATGATTAAAGAAGGGGCTAGCCTGCCAAGGCGTATCCGGCATCCGTCAGAAGCCGGAGTAAACACGCTGGAGGAGACTGGGGGGATGAGTTGATAAGTAAAATATACCGTTGTCTGGCGCTGTTTTCAGGTGGTTTAGACAGTATGCTGATAGTAAAATTTATGAAAGATCTGGGTTATGATGTGATCCCGGTTTTTTTCCAGACTCCATTTTTTGGACCTGAGAATGCCCGAAAAGTGGTGGAACAGATTGGAATGAAACTAATAGTGGAAGATATAACCGAGGAGCATCTGATCATGCTGAAGCATCCACGCTACGGTTTTGGCAAGAATTTGAATCCTTGTATAGACTGTCATGGTCTTATGTTCCGCCGGGCTGGTGAGCTTCTGGAAAAGTATCAGGCAGATTTTATAATTTCCGGGGAAGTTGTGGGGCAGAGGCCAATGTCTCAACGCCGGGATGCAATCAATTCTGTGGGGAAGCTCAGCCAGGTGAAAGATCTTCTGATCAGACCCCTGAGTCAGAAATTACTGACCGATACTTTGCCTATCCGTGAAGGCTGGGTGAGAAAGGAAGAAATGCTGGATATTCAAGGACGTTCACGCAGCAGGCAGAGGGCAATGGCGGAGGATTACGGGATAACCTGGTATCAGAATCCCGGAGGTGGCTGCCTGCTGACCGATGTTTCTTATTCCCGACGTTTAAAAGATCTGATGGATAATGAGATGATGACATTGGAATTTGTCAGATTTCTCAAAACCGGGCGGCATTTCCGGATCAGTGAGGATGTAAAGTTGATCGTGGGCAGGAATAACGAGGATAATGAAGAGTTGAGTAGATTGACAAAGGATAACCTTGTCCTGAAAACGGTAGTCGTTCCGGGTCCTCTGGGGATTGTAAATTCAAAGAGGGAATTAGCGATCGAAGAATTGACGCTTGCAGCTTCGATTCTGCTTCGTTATCATAATAAAGTTACGGGTGAGGGAGATGTCTGTTATGGACCCAATTTTCACCTTGATTCAACTGTTCAGGTAGAAAAAGCAACCGATAAAGAGTTAGAAAAATATAGGATATAATTTATGGAACAAATAGAATACAAAACTTTTAATCTTTTACCCGAATTTGGAACCAATACCTATCTAATCTGGGATAAAATCAGCAGGGAAGCCTTTCTTATCGATGTTGCCAGTCCCGATAGATCAGTAGTTGATTTTATCAGAAAGGAAGGTCTGACCCTGAAATATCTTTTCAATACTCATGGACATGGGGATCATATTGCCGGGAATGAAATGATCAAGAACGAGTTTGATGTACCACTTTTGATCCACTCTGCCGATGCTGATATGCTGCTTTCCTCGGACAAGAATCTCAGTACTTACTGGGGTCAGCGGGTGTTATCACCAGCAGCGGACATAAAACTTACCGGTGGTGAGGAATTCAGTCTGGGAGATACAAAGATCATGATCATTCATACTCCGGGGCATTCACAGGGTGGGATCAGTATCAGGATCGAAAACCTTGTTTTCAGTGGCGATACCCTGTTTGCCGGAAGTGTCGGCAGAACCGATCTTCCCGGTGGGAATATGGATCGATTGATCAAGTCGATAAAGGAAAAACTCTTTTCTCTCCCGGAAGACACAAAGATTTTGCCGGGACACGGGCCTGCTTCGACTATAGAAACAGAAATGATCGAAAATCCCTTTGCTGGAATTGCTGCCAAGCTCTGAACAGTTTTTTTTGCTATTAATTACACCAAACATCCAAATTCTTGTTCCCAAGTTTTTCTTGGGAACACTGGAATCTTCTTTCAGCGTCACGAAGACAAGAGTGATATACATCACCCTACAACTTCGTAACGAGAATGACCTTCTTATTGGATTAAACGAATTGCGTATTAATTGACACCAAAGCAGTTACGATTTTTTTTGCATTTAGATTGGGATAAGGATAAATAATGAACCTGGAAGAGAAAAAAGCGTATTTTCTACTGGATTGGAAGACCGATGAACAGATTTCCTTTGAATCTGTATTCGGGAACAGCAATCTTGTAGATCTCGAGATCGGAGGTGGCAGGGGTGAATTTCTGGTACAAAGATCTGCTTCTCTTACAGATACAAATTTCCTGGAGATCGAGGTCAAAGGTAAAAGGATCAAAACCATATTGAGAAAACTCGATCCTGTCCATAATACCAATGTCAGACTAATCCGCAGATTTGTGGATGAAAGTATCAGGAAGATTTTACCTGCTGCTTCAATCCGGAGGATCTATATTTTCCATCCCGATCCCTGGCCCAAGCGTAAACATCATAAGAAAAGATTGTTCCAGAACAGGATTCTTGACATCTTCAAGGAGATCCTGGTTCCCGGAGGTGAGATTTTAGTATCGACGGATCATCCGGGTTATGCAGATTGGATCGTGGATCTGTTTCAGAAGAGAAAAGATTTTCAAGGTCTTTATCCCGATGGATATTCCACCATTCCCTTTACTGACCACATTCCAACTTATTTTGAATGCAAGAAACGGGATGAGCAGGAGAAGATATTTTACATGATTTTCCGGAAGGTTGAACTATGATCGATAAAACAAAATTAGAAGAGATCTACCAGGATAATTTGACCAGGATTGATGAGGGATTTTCATCTTATGCCTGTCATCATCATGAAGCCTGGAGATTAAAACCGGAACCTCGAGACTATATGAGATCGGATTTTGCAGTCGACCGGGACAAGATCCTCTATAGTGGTGCTTACAGGCGATATCAGGGAAAGACCCAGGTGTTTGCTTTTACCAATCTTTTTGATGAAGAGATGACGAATCGCAGTCTGCATACTACCTATGTCGCCCAGATCGCCAGAACGATTGGTAAGAATCTCAAACTTAATCTCGAATTGATCGAAGCTATTGCTCTGGGACATGATCTGGGTCATACACCTTTCGGGCATGACGGAGAAGTGGCTTTGAATAAATGTTGCCGGAAACATGGCATCGGTTTTTTTCATCATAATATTGAAAGTCTGCATATCGTGGATAATATTTCCTCTCGAGGTAAAGGATTGAATCTCACATTTCAGGTCAGAGACGGGATTATTTCCCACGACGGTGAAATTCACGACAGGATTCTGATCCCCCAGAAAGGGAAATATGAAGAAAATATCAAGAATTATATTTCTAATAAGAAAGATGGTAAACAAATCAACTGGTTTCCTGCTACATTGGAAGGATGTGTAGTTCGGATCTCAGATACTATTGCTTATATTGGACAGGATATCGAGGATGCGATCAGGAACAGGATCCTCAAACCCGAAGATCTACCTGCAGATTGTGTGGAGTATCTGGGAAATTCCAATGTCCGTGTGATCGACACCCTGATCAAGAGCGTGATCGTGAATAGTTATGATCAGGACAGGATCATGATCGATGAAGAAACCTCACATTATCTTCTAAAACTCAAAAAATATAATTATCAGCATATTTATACTAATAAAGATGTGAAACGGTTCAAAAATATAGTTATGAAAAGCCTCTGCCTGCTTTTCGAACAGTACCTGACCGACCTGAAAAAAGAGAACAAGAATTCCAATATCTATATTCAGTTCCTGAACCGAAAAAATAAAAACTATATATCCACCTTTAATAATGAAGAAAAAGTCCGGGATTTTATTGCAACGATGACAGATAGATATTTTAATGAAGAGGTGAAAAAATATTTCTTGCCGGGAAACTACGACTGATTTTTTTAATCCCAAAGGTAAAATTATGGAAAAGATAGATTTTAACCGGAATGCTGAGCTGATTTTAGAAAAGATAAACAACCTCAGGAGGTTACTTTGACCCGGAAACTTTACAGGCAAAGCTGACTCTACTGGAAAAAACCACCCAGAATCCCGAATTTTGGAACAATCCCCAGAAGGCTAAACAGGTTAATAGAGAGATCAACTCCCTCAAACTCCGTCTGGAAAAAGAAGATCGATTGAAAAGGATATCAGACGATGTCTCCACCTATCAGATTATGCTTAAAGAAGATTTTTCCGAAAGTTTATTAAAAGAAGCCTCTATTGAATTGGAAGAGAATCTGGAGATAATCGATGAAGTTGAGATACAGTTACTTCTCAATGGTAAAAACGATACAAATGATGCTATTCTGACCATCCATCCCGGAGCCGGTGGTACGGAATCCCAGGACTGGGCAGAAATGCTGCTGCGAATGTATACCCGCTGGGCTGAGAACTCATGATGCAAGATAGAGATCGTCGATCTTCTGCCGGGAGATGAAGCCGGGATCAAGAGTGTAACTGTCGAAGTGATCGGTGAATATGCTTATGGTTTTCTCAAATGTGAGATAGGTATCCACCGTCTGGTCAGGATCTCTCCCTTTAATGCTCAGGGTAAAAGACAGACATCCTTTGCCTCGATCTTTGTCATCCCGATAATAGAAGATGATATCGAAGTCGATATTAATCCAAAGGATATCAAGATCGATACCTATAGAGCTAGTGGCGCAGGTGGACAGCACGTCAATACGACCGATTCCGCTGTTCGCATCACTCATTTGCCAACTAATATTGTCGTCCAGTGTCAGAATGAACGGTCTCAGATCAAAAACAGGGAAACAGCTATGAAGATTCTCCGTTCCCGTCTTTATCAATATTATGAGGAACAAAAAGAAAAAGAGAGACGGAAACTGGAAAGCAGTAAAACGGATATCGGTTGGGGAAACCAGATAAGATCCTATGTTTTTCATCCTTACCAGATGGTCAAAGATCACAGAACTGATCATGAAACCGGCAACACATCGGCGGTAATGAATGGCTCTCTGTTTGAATTCATCTATGCTTATCTCCGTTTTGATGCTGCCCGTCGGAAGGTTTGAGTTTCTGCGGACTGAGAGATAAAAAAATATGGACTATAAAAAATTGATCACGGAATTAAAACCAGACCGGATACCAAGACATGTTGCTATTATTATGGATGGAAACGGACGCTGGGCTCGGAAGCATAATACAACCCGGATAAATGGACATAAACAGGGTGTGGCAGCAGTCAGGAGAGTGGTCGAGACCGGTGTTGAGATCGGGCTGAAATATCTTACAATTTATGCTTTTTCCACCGAGAACTGGGCACGCAGTAAAAGGGAAGTGAATTATCTTCTGAAATTGATCATGAATTCCCTGGTGAATGAGATAGATGAATTGATCAAGAACGGAGTGAATATCAGGTTTATCGGCAGCAGGGAAAATTTATCTGAATCCTATACCCGAAAAGTTCAGCAGACCTGTAGAAAAAGCTGGGAAAATAATAAACTGTTTCTAAATGTAGCTATGAATTATGGTGGAAGAAATGAAATCATAGATGCCTGTAAAGATATTATTCTTGATATAAATAAAGGGAAAATTGAACTGGATGAACTAAACGAAAAATCATTAGATAATTATTTATATACAACCGGTATACCTGATCCGGACCTTGTCATAAGAACCAGCGGAGAACAAAGGCTATCAAATTTCCTGGTCTGGCAGAGCGCTTATTCCGAACTCTGGTTTACCGATACTCTCTGGCCTGATTTTTCCAAGAAGGAGTTCCTGCAGGCACTGATCGATTATCAAAATCGGGATCGCAGATTCGGGGGTAGAAAAAGGTAGATGTTGACTGTAGAATATTACGGGATCAATAGGAAATTATGAATTTATTAAAGCGGGTTATAGTTGCTGTGATCTTTATACCGATACTCCTTTTCATTTATTTTAAAGGTGGTATTGCAATGCTGATCGTACTCGCTATGATCTCGTTCCTGCAGATGTATGAAATTAGAGAACTATACCATAAGAAAAGTCAACCCATTCCACTGATAGCATTGATCCTGAATATTCCCTTATTTCTTACGGCAGCCCTTTTATCTTATCAGCATGTATATGCGGTTTTTCTCGCTATATTGATCATAATAATGGGGATCGATCTATTCAGAAACCGCATAAATAATTCCTGGAACAGGTTTTCACTGATTTTTTTCGCACTTTTTTATTCTGCTTGCCTGATAGCAGCAGTGTACAGGATCAGGATGTTCTCACAGGGGCATTTTCTGGTGATCGGCCTGATCTCGCTGATCTGGTTTACCGATACTTTTGCTTATTTTATTGGCAAAACCTTCGGACGCAGGAGAAATATCTTCGCAGCCAGTCCGGATAAAAGCCTGGAAGGATTCATCGGTGGGTTTATATTTAGCGGGTTAGGTGCTTACGGGCTTTACCTGCTTTTTGATCTTTCTTATAGGGAGATTATAATTTACACAATAGCAGTGGGAATTTTCGGTCAGATGGGAGATCTATTTGAATCAATGTTGAAACGGGACATAGGTGTTAAAGATAGTTCCGATTTTCTTCCCGGACATGGCGGAATTCTGGATCGATTTGACAGTCTCACACTGGCAGCTCCAGTATTTTATCTAATCTATTATTTCTGGAAATAAATATGAAAAATTATGTTAAATTAGCGATTTTCATACTGATTTCCTGCTTTGTTATAAGTTGCTCGGTTAACAAAACAGTATCGGATCAACACTTTCACTCCAGACTTGAGCTTGATTCATTACAGTATAAATTATTAGAGCAGAATAAGATCATAGATTCGCTCTATTACCAGATCGATGAACTCACTTATACAACGGATTCGCTTTATCTTGCCTTGGAAATATCTAATAGCAGGATAGCGATCAATACAGATTTTCAGATTCCCGATTCTATAGTTTTTGCCGGCAGGACTTTTGATCTTCGCAACGAACGGATTTTCGATAAATTCGAGAAGATCTATAACTCCGAACTGAAATCTGCACACAAATTCATTCCCAGGAGCGGCAAATATTTCGCACTTTTTGATTCGATTTTTGCTCAGCATGAAATCCCTCTCGATGCAAAATATCTGGCAATTGCTGAAAGCAGGCTGAGTTCTCTGGCAACTTCAAGGGTCGGGGCGGTCGGGATCTGGCAATTCATGGAAAAAACTGCTCAAGGATTCAATCTCAAAATAAATTCCTTCATCGATGAAAGACGCGACGTTTTTAAGGCTACCGAAGCTGCAGCCCGCTATCTGAAGCATAATTACAACTATTTGGCAGATAGAGGTGCCGAAGATTGGCTGCTAGCCATGAGTGCCTACAACGCCGGAGCCGGGAGTATTTCCAAAACAATGAGAAATCAGAATGGTTATGATTTTTTCGACCTTATTCTTAAATCCGATGAATCTCATAAATATGTCTGGAGAGCTGTTGCAACAAAACTGATTTTTGAAAATGAGGTTGAAATCTTCGGTAATAAGTTCGAACGTAATCCACCCCTGCTGGAAGTCAATCGATTAGTCGAATTGGAACTGAAAGGGCATTATAAGATCGATGACTGGGCTGTGGCTCAGGGAACGACTATCAATAAAGTTTGGGAACTGAATCCATGGATCAAGATCTACCAGCGAAGAAGGAATAAATACTCACCCGTAAACGATGTTATTCTTCCACCGGGAAATTATCGAGTAATTTTATCCAGGAATAGTGAAAAAAAGCTGGACGATCTGGTTAAACTTGAAAAACAATTCCTCAATCCCAATGCTGGTTATTTCACGTATCATCTTGTAAAAAAGGGTGATACCCTGTATGATATTGCTCGGAAATATAAATCATCTATAGCTAAAATTAAAAGCCTGAACGGTCTGAGATCCAACGTGATCTATCCGGGGCAGAAATTGAAATTGTATGGAAATGCAGGTTTGGGAGGTGGATTGTATACGGTAAGAAAAGGTGATACGATCGCAGATATTGCTGTTGATCTGGGAGTTTCCAGCAAACATTTGATTTCGATGAATAAACTCACTATGAAAAAAGGGATTGTAATTATCAATCCGGGGCAGAGGTTATATTATTAATGGATTATAAAATCCGTCGCATGACATTTGATGATATCGCTATCATTATCGAATTGGAAAGAGGGCTTTTCAGAGAACCATGGTCTGAATTAATGTTCATGGAGGAAATCAATACCAACGGCAGTTATGTCCTTTGTGAAACCGGGAATAACTCAATTGTTGGCTATGTCTGTGGCTGGAGAGTAATGGATGAGTTTCACATTACCAACCTGGGAGTTGCTAAAGACTACCAGAAACAGGGACTGGGAAGTGAGCTTGTCCAGTATATTATTGATCATATGATCCGCCAGGGTTTGAAAAAATTCTACCTGGAAGTTCGTCAGAGTAATGTTCCTGCTTTACTGCTTTATGTGAAATTCGGATTTAATATCACCGGGATCAAAAAAGAATATTATAAAAATCCTCAAGAAGATGCAATCCAGATGATGTGGCAACATGAAAAAAAACAGGGATAGAAAAGCTATCTTTATAACTTTCGAAGGTATAGAAGGATGTGGTAAGTCCACACAGGCTGAACTGTTGGCAGATTATTTCCGAAAACAGAACCGGAAAGTACTATTGACCCGTGAGCCCGGTGGTCCCGGAATTTCAGAACAGATCCGATCCATTCTGTTGGATATAGACAATAGCGAAATGCTGGCTGAGACAGAAATGCTTCTCTATATGGCCAGTAGAAGTCAGCATACCGGAGAATGGATAATTCCTGCTCTGGAATCAGGCACAAACGTTATTTCGGACCGATATTATGATTCAAGTATAGCATATCAGGGCGCTGCCCGAAAGATTAACAGGGAGATCATAGATATTATCATTAAATATGCCACATTCGGTCTTATGCCGGACATTACTTTTCTGATCGATCTACCTGCAGAAAAGGGATTAGCCAGGATCAAGAAGGAAGATGCTGATCGCTTGGAAAGTGAATCAATTGATTTTCACCGTAAGGTTCGGGAAGGATTTATCAGAATTGCCCGGGAAGAGAAAAAAAGATATATTATCTTGGATGGAGAAAATAGTATCGAGGAGATCCAGTCTGAGATCTTAAAAAAGATAAATGAATATGAAGGAAGGCGAGATGAAACTGAACAAAGCCAGTAAATTAGTGATTTCTGTAAGTGTTATTGGATGGGCGTTAATTGTATTAATTCTGTTTAATGTTGTTGAGATCAGTGCTGCTAATGATTCCAAGCAGGCTACAGTCTTTCAGAAGATAAAGTTATTCAATGAAGTTCTTTTCAAACTTCAGGAGAATTATGTTGAGGATCTTGATATAAACGAACTTATCGATGCTGCAATTGCAGGTTTAATGGAAAAAACTGATCCACATACTGTGTATTTTACTCCGGATGAATTTGATCGTTTCAGTTCCAACACAAAAGGTGAATTTGGCGGTCTGGGTATATCGATCGATAAAAAAGGTGACTATATAACAGTAGTTTCTCCCATAGAAGGTACACCTGCATATCGCATGGGCATTCAGCCAGGAGATAAAATAGCCAAAGTAGACGGTGAAAGCATGGTTGGCGTTTCCACTGATGAAGTCATCAAGAAAATGAGGGGAGATAAAGGAACTAAAGTCGTTCTGTCCATTCTGCGCCCTGGAATTGAAGAGGAACTTGAATTCGTCATCATCAGGGATATTATAAAAATAGATAGTATACCTTATGCTTTTAAACTCGATAGCGGAGTTGGTTATATCAGAGTTCGTCAGTTCAATGCTAATACTACCCGGGAGTTAAAGGAAAACCTGGATGAATTGGAAGAACAGAATATCCGGGGACTTGTCATCGACCTGCGCTATAATCCCGGAGGATTACTACGGGAAGCAGTTGATACTGTGAATGAATTCATCGGTAAAGGTAAGCTGGTTGTTTATACCAAGGGTAGAATTCCCCAGGCTAATGCCGAATATATTACTAGGTACAATCGAATGCGCTCAGGATATCCCGTTATCGTTCTTATCAACGAGGCTTCAGCCAGCGCTTCAGAGATCTTTGCCGGATCGCTTCAGGATTGGGATAAAGCTCTGATTGTTGGCAATACATCTTTTGGTAAGGGATCGGTACAGAGGTTATACCCATTAACCGATGGTAATGGACTCAAGGTTACAACAGCTAAATATTACATAAATTCCGGCAGATGCATTCATCGTGATCTGAATGATGAATTATTAAAGGATGAAAGAGTGCTTAACGGTGAAATTGATCAGGAAGAATACAAGCATATGATCGAGGAAGCGGACGAAGAAAATATGAAAGAGGTTTTCTATACTGCTGTCGGTAGAGTAGTGTACGGCGGCGGCGGTATTACTCCTGATATCGAGATCGAACAGCATAGATTGTCTCCCCTCAGCGTGGAATTACGTCGACAAAACACCTTCTTTAATTTCTCCATCGATTATAATCTGGCTCATGATGCTGATATAACCCCGGATTTTTACTCAGATGATGTTGTAGTAGAAGAATTTTTCGATTATGCCAGGGATCTGAGTATTGAAATCGAGGATACTGAAGTCGATTCCTCACTCGCTTTTATCCAGAATGAGATCACTTACAATATCGTCAGTCGCAAATACGGTATGGAGGAAGGTTACAAAGTTCTGATCCACGAGGATTATCAGTTACAACAGGCGTTGGCAATATTCGATGAGCACAGTAGCCTGGAAGAAATGTTTGACTATGCCGAGGAACAAAAGTTAGTTAAGAAGAATTAAAAACACAGGATAACGAGAAACTGCTGATTATCAAATAAATTTCAGTACTTTCTTCAGCTACAATATAACTCGACTTGAGTTATCAGCTATCAGCGAGCTGATAGTTTCATTAAGATTAAACTCAAAAAAAATGAGAAACATCGGAATGTTCAGTTTTCTGATCTTCTCCCGAAAGCATTCGGGATTTGGGCAGGAGCACCACAACATTCCGAAGATTCGACAAAATTGAAACACTTGTGCGCCGTAACGTATTCGGAAGTTAGGTTATAGCTTCATAAGAGTCCACTTTTTCCAGGACGTGGCACTCTGTCACTAGTTACGCGTTACATGTTACGTTTTTTCGCTCTCTTTGCAAAACCTTACGAAAGACTGACGAAGAAAATATGAAGGGAAACTTTCGAAAGGTATCTTTTGTTAATAACTAATCACAACTTACGACTTATGAATAGTCCCCTGTTTCCATTTACCACGTTTGTACAAGTATAAAGCCCATGTGCCGGCAAGAATGTTACTGATCAACATCGACCACCAGAGAGCATCATAAGGATGGGCGGATAGAGG
>JAUVIJ010000244.1 GCA_030592835.1 Candidatus Cloacimonadota bacterium
AAAGTCATAAAGTTAATGTTGTCGAATGTTACTCCTAAATTCTATAAATTATCTACAGTTTTCAATCTACCTCCTTCTGTTTGTTATTTTCCTCTTGTCACGTGTCACTTTTTCCACGAATCACTAATCACGTTTTCCATTCAAACAGAATATTATCTAAAACAGGGAATAAATCTTGCATAAATTGCTTTAAATGATCAATTGCTAATAAAGTATAAGTTATATACAATAAGGTTTGAACGAAGGTAGAATGAATTTTTTCAGTAAGATCTTTTTACTATTAGTTATATTTTTTCTTTGCGAATCATTAATTTGTAAAAACGATTTATCCCGTGAAGCTGGAGACCTTGATTGGTCTTATCATACCGGATCGATCATTCATAATAGTTCTCCGGCAATCGATTCCCGCGGGAACATCTATTTTGGCAACTTTGGAGATTCTCTCTTTTGCCTGAGTCAAACAGGAGAATTGAACTGGTCTTTCCAGTCAGGAAATGTGATTAAGGCTTCGCCTGCTATTCTGCCGGATGAGAGGATCTGTTTTGGTGATTATGATGGAAATTTTTATATGCTCAACCGTAATGGCGATTTGGATTGGACATATAATATTGGATCATCAATTAATTATTCTCCGGCAATTCGCTATGATGGTATTATCTATCTTACAGGTGATCCCAATACTCTTTATGCTTTTAATTTTGAAGGAGACTTACTCTGGAGTAATAGTTTATCAGATGAGATCAAATCCGCCCCTGCGATTGGCCCGGACGGCACTATTTATATCAAAACACTTTTTAATCTTAAGGCATTAAATGAGAACGGTTGTTTTAAATGGCAGAAAGAATCGAGTGCTGCTACTCATCCGGTGATAGATAACTGCAGAATATATTATCTAAATGGATACTGTCTTCTGGGAGTTGATTTCAATAGTAATAATGTATTCTCTGTCCACAATTTTGATTTTGACACAGTCTCATCCACACCTGTAACAAATAAACGAGGAGATATTTATGTTGGGATGCCTTCAGGTCAGATAAGAGTTTATAACGATCGGGAAACTTATTTATGGGGATCTGATCCCGGCAGCAGCGTAAAAACCGGATTGTTACTCGATGACAGGGGCAATGTATATTATGGAAATAGTGATAACAGTTTGATCTGCATTGCAGATGAAGGAGAACAGAACTGGATTTTCACAACTGGTGAGGATATCTCTTCTTCACCCGCTATTACAACTTCAGGCAATATAATCTTCGGATCGATAGATCATGATTTTTATTCATTAGATGGTTATGATAACTATATCGATATTTATGGCTCACCTATGTTTGGGGTAAATCCCCGGAGAACATTCAGTTATTTCAGTAATATTTTTACTTCTTCTGACCGGATTATTTTTGACTATGCTTTAGTAAATAACATTTACAAAGACACACTTTATGTTTACAATAACAGAGATGAAGATCTGGAAATCTTTTTTGAATGTTCTTCTTCTTTTTTTGAAATTAACCTTCTTAACCAAAATAACATCCTGGCTCCTGATGATTCCCTAATTATTGAAATTCTGTTCCAACCGATTTCGGAGAATGAAATTGAATCCAACCTGAAAATCTTTACTAATGAAGGGAATGCTCCTGTTAAGAATATCTATCTTTATGCCAATGCAATTCAACCCAATCCCGGGGAAATGTTGAACTATCTTCCTCTCGGAACCGGAGCTATAGGTTCCCCGGCATTAGACAGAAATGGACATTTTGTCTGTGTAGCGAGTGGTGAACTTTATGCAATATCAGAGTCTTTGGAAATACTCTGGCAATATCATCTGGGAGGTTCTGCAGGAAATTATCAATCAATCCCCGTCTGTGCTCCCGAAGGTCGTATCCTGGCGATCTCGCCTGCCAGTAAAGATCTTCATTGTTTAAATGAGCACGGTGAACTTCTATGGGTTTTTAATTCCGAATCGGATATTCGTTATCCTCCGGCAGTTGATCATGATGGTAATGTCTTTTTCTTCAATATGATAACAATGATCTCATTAAATTCTGATGGAACTCAACGTTGGATCTACGATCTCGATAATATCGAAGAATCTTCTTCTCCTTCGGTGGCAAAAGATGGTACTATATATTACTGTAATAACAATTCTCAAATGATAGCAGTAACAAAAAACGGGTTGCATAAATTCACTTTTCAGGGAGAAGAGTATCTGAACCAGCCTGTCATCGATGAAGACGGCACAATTTATGTAACTGCAATTGGCTCAACATCAAAATTTTATGCAATTAATCCCGATGGTAGTTTGATCTATGAGCAGGATTTTGGAGGTTATATTTACTCACCCGCCCTGGTTGGTAATAATCATATCTATATTACCCTGGCGGTCTATGGAGGAAATAGGATCTACTGCCTGGAAAAAAATACTTTTTCTGAGATCTGGACATCAGAGCTTATTCCTCTGGGAGTCTTTAATTGTCCCACTCTGTCGGAAAACGGTTCACTTTATGTAACATCCAACGGGAATACTTATGATTCCTATTTAACAGCAATTGATCAAAACGGTGAA
>JAUVIJ010000077.1 GCA_030592835.1 Candidatus Cloacimonadota bacterium
ACGTCGTTTTCCTGGCAGAAATCATAAATGAGTTCAGCTCCATGAACACATAATTTTGCTTTCAAGCTGTCCTGAGGGTAATAGATCCCGGAATGAATGACTTCGCTGTTGCGACTGCTGGTGTGACGTCCTAATGAATCTTCTTTTTCGACAACGACAACATCTTCATGAACACGGGAGAGTCTTTCTGCAATAGCCAACCCAACGGCTCCAGCTCCAATTATCAGGATATTTACTTTTTCCATACCTTCTATTTGATTTCCAGATTATCAATCAAACGAGTTTTACCGGAGTAAGCGGCAATTAGTATTCGACATCCTTTACTAAGCTGAGTCTCAGATCTCAAAGTATTCGGATTAACAATTTCAATATAATCAATTTTTAGCTCCGAATCAAGCAATATCCGTTTTATTTCAGTAGTAACAGACTCTGAATCTTTGATTCCCTTAGCAAACATTGCCTGAGCTTTCTTTAATGATCTATAAATATTCACTGCCCGATCCCGTTCTTTTTCTGAAAGATATTTATTACGGGAACTCATTGCCAATCCATCATCTTCCCTGATCAAAGGACAACCAATAACTTCAACGTTCATGTTCAGGTCTGCAACCATTTTTCTAATGACAATGAGTTGCTGATAATCTTTCTCACCCAGGAAAATTTTATCAGGATTTATTATATTCAACAATTTTGCTACAATTGTAGTTACTCCCTTAAAATGAGTGGGACGGGATTTTCCACATAAAAAATCGGTAATCTCATCAACGGAAACCCAGGTTTTGTAATTCTGAGGGTACATAAGAGCATCATCCGGTAGAAAAACATAATCAACATCATATTTGCCGAGTTTTTCGATATCTTTCCGGATATCACGGGGATAATTTGTAAGATCTTCCCCCGGACCAAATTGTGCAGGATTAACATAGATACTGACAATAGTATGATCACAACTTCTCTGAGAGCTTTCAACCAAGCTGAGATGACCTTGATGAAAATACCCCATCGTGGGTACAAACCCTATACGACCTTTAAATTCAGAAGCAGCCTTACGCATTTCAGGAATTGAAGTTATCGTTTGTATTTTCATTATGATCGGGAGAATTTTTTATTATTATTGTCTTCTATTACGATCACTCTTGTGTGATAATTTTCAATTTCTTCCTCAGTCAACTGACCATAACAAGCGATAATAATTTTATCTCCGATACTAACTAATCTAGCTGCGGCACCATTGATACCAATAATCCCGCTACCCGATTGACCTTCGATGACATATGTGGCAAAACGATTGCCATTACTGATATTATACACTTCTACTCTTTCGTTGACATTTATGCCGGTCGCTTCCAACAGAATCTTGTCAATTGTGATACTGCCAACATAGTTCAAATCACGAAAAGTAACATTGGCTCTATGTATTTTACCAAGCAACATAGTTCTTAACATTTATCCTCCCAGTAATTTTGTTAATCATTTCTTTACCTTTGAACCGGATGCAGGGATGAATCAGTTCTGTTCTTTCTGCCAGTTCAATGCAATTTCTCTTCCTTTTTTTTCATTAACTGTTTGCAAGAAGCAAAATCCTGCAATGAAAAAAACAAGAATTGATAATATCGACCACCTTTGGGAACCAGTTAACCGTGCAATTTCTCCGTAGATCAGGGGTCCGAGAATGGCTGCGATCTTCCCTGAAAATGAATAAAAGCCAAAAAATTCAGCCATTTTCTCCTTCGGTGTTAGCAGGGCAAGCATGGTTCTACTACTGGATTGGCTTGATCCTATAGCAATACCGGCAACGAGTCCCACCAGGTAAAAGTCATTTATATTCCTGGCAAAAAAAGCACCTACAACAACTCCAATCCATATTAATAGAGTAATTGAAATAGATATTTTAGCACCGATTTTATCCAGAATATACCCGAAAATAAAAGCTCCGGCAATGGAAGTTAATTGAGCAATAATAAAATATGTGATCAACTGTTTTTCAGACATATTGAAACGGACAGCTCCGTAGATAGCTGCGAAACTGATCACTACAACAATTCCATCATTATAAATAAGATAACTGAAGATAAATTTCATTAGTTCTTTGAATTGTTTGACATGGTTTACCGATGTTTTGATCCTTCTAAACGCTACTTTAAAATAATTTGTCCTTTGAGTAATACCGCTCTTTTCTTTCAGCAGGATAAATGTGAACAGGGAGAAAAAACCGAAAAAGAAAGAAACTGTGGGAAAAGTGAGTCTGGTCCAATTATTATGAACAAGAGGTAAAACCAGAAATAGTGATGTTAATCCACCAACATAACCTACAGCCCAACCCCAACCAGAAACTTTACCCATATCCTTCCGATGAACAATATCGGATAACAAAGCGTTATAAAAGACATTAGCACTGTTAAAACCGAAATTTGCAATGATGAAAAAAATCATTCCAGTCTTAATATCACCTTCTTTGACAAAATACAGAAGAGCTGTAAAAATAATGGTAAGGTATGTATTGTAAAATAGAAATTTCTTCTTCGCCCTGGAAAAATCAGCTATAGCACCAAATATCGGAGCTGATAAAGCAACCAGTAGTAATGAAATTGCCACAGATCTCCCCCAGAGTGCAGTCCCGATCTCGCCTTGGGCTACAACTACTTTGACGAAATATCTACTGTAGATTACTGTTACAATTATTGTTGTAAAAGATGAATTGGCAAAATCATATAATATCCAGCCGATAATATTCCTGGTTATTTTCATAGCAATTTCTCAAGATCGATCATATCGAGATCGTATTCAAGATAATTATCCGGATTAGGCGTGACAATAAAAATCTGATATTTGTTTTCCAGGAGTTTTAAAATATTAGATGTTCTGAAAGAATCCAGATCAGCAAGGACATCATCAAACATTAAAATCGGAGGTTCTGAATCCTGTTTATGAATAAGGTTTGCCTGCACAAATCGAAAAGCGATCGCTATGGTTCTCTGTTGACCATGTGAGGCATAGAATCTAGCAGGTTGTTTGTCCAAATCTATCTGATAATCATCCAGATGAGGGCCAAGCAGACTGTAATGAACCTCCTCTTCCCTGCTCTTGATTTTCGCGATCTGTTGAAAAAAATTATCCTCGATTGATATTGTTCTGTTTTGAGGAAAAGAGAAATTATACTTGATCGCTATTTGTTCCACATCGTCTGAAATTCGGGATACATATAAATCTAACTGCTTTTTAAATTTCTTTAAATAAGAAATTCTTTTGTTAATTATTTCGACAGCACAAGATACGAACTGCTGATCCCAGGATCTTTTCTCAGCAGCTTTACTATCAGTTCTCAATAATTGATTTCTCTGTTTTAAGATTCTGAAGTATTGACGGAGAATTTTGATGTAGGAATAATCATATTGAGATATAGAAAGGTCGAAAAAGGCTCTTCTGATTGCAGGTGGACCGGAGATAAGAAAAATATCCTGAGGTGAAAAATAAACCAGCTTTATGAATTGAAAAAGTTCACTGGTTGTCTTAAGTAATTTTTCTCCGATCTTTATTCTTTTTTTTTCATTATTAAATCCGCAACTGATGGAGAGTTCATTCTGTTGATGGATAAATTCACCCTTAATGTGAAAGAAAGAGGAATTAAAATTAACCAGTTCCTGGTCGTTTCTTGTTCGAAAAGATTTTCCTGTACCTAAATAATTAATTGCTTCAAGCAGGTTTGATTTGCCAATACCATTTTTCCCAACTATCAAAGCTCCGCCAGGAGGAAAATCTAAATTAAAATTATGATAATTCCTGAAATATTGTAAGTTTATAGAACTGATATACAATTTATTAAGATAATCGCAGAGGCATCAGCAGAAATCTGGCAGTATAATTATTTTCATTTTCTACATTAAAGAACAGAGCGGGTTCATTTGCTTTCCCCATAAGGATTTCAACATTTTCCGATTCAATGACATTAATTATGGAATTCAGGTAGCGATAATTAAAAGCAATGGTAAGATCATTACCGTTATATTTACAGTCCTCGATTTTCTCATTCGCTTCACCCTCTTCCCTGTTTGCGGAATGGATTAACAAAGTGTTGTTCTTGAGTTCCAATTTCACTTTAAAGGTATCTTCAGAGGCAAGCAAACTTACCCTTTTAACTGCATTCTTCAATAGTTCTTTATTAATATTAAGAGTATTATTATTCTCGGTTGGAATGGCTTTTGTATAATCGGGAAACCTGCCTTCGATGATATGGGTGAATACAGTATAATTCCCGTATGCGAACATTACTCTATTAGATTCTATGAGGACAGCAACCTGCGGTATATCTACATGAATAACCTTATCCAGGAAAAGTAAACCCTTGGTAGGAATTATCTGTTCCACTGGTTCCGGAATATCGATATGGTTTTTAATCTTGAACTCGGCGATCTTCTTTCCGTCTGTTGCAACCATTAATTGTTCATCGTTTGATAGTTTCCAGTATATCCCGGTGAAAATCGGTCTGTTAATTTCGGTAGAGACAGCAAAGTGAGTGTTCTCTATCATTTTCTTGAATAAGGGGGCATCCAGCTTAATTACATTCGTCAGATCCATTTGCGGAATTAAAGGGAATTGACTGCTTTCAGCACAGAGAAGATCAAAATCTGATCTTTCACAATGGATCCGAAGTATATCTTCTTCCATAGGAAATTGAATATTTGCTTCTGGAAGTGAATTCATAATTTCATTCAGGTTTCGAGCAGAGACAGCAATTTTACCACTCTGAACTACCCGAGCTTCAAATTCAACAACTACGGTGATTTCCAAATCAGTAGCAGTGAATTTCAAAATATTGGTCTGTTCATCTGCTTCCAACAAGTAATTAGTTAATATTGGCATGGTATTTTTGCTGGGGACAATGTTGTATAAATGTTGTATGTTAGCCTGTAAATCCTGCTTATCAATTGAAAATTTCATGTTATCCTCTTCTAATTTGGAATTCAAGTAAAAATAAAAGCAATAGCAATAAAACTCTTGCTTTTATTTAAAACAAATCATAAACTACTTGACTGCTTCTTTCAATTTTTTTCCAGCTTTGAAAACCGGAACATTGCGAGCAGGAATATTGATTTTGGATTTTGTTTGTGGATTAACACCAGTTCTTGCTTTTCTTCTGTTAACTTTGAAAGTACCAAAACCAACGAGAGAAACTTTGTCGCCTTTTTCCAGTGCTAATGTAATACCATCAATCACTGAATTCAAAGCGGTATTAGAAGCTTTTTTGGTGATATCGGAATCTTTGGCAATCTTAGCAACTAAATCTTGTCTGTTCATGAATTTCCTCCTTTTCTTTATTGGGATAAATACAAATATGAAAATTGCAATCGGGAAATTTCTTGTCAACAAAAAAATTCCCTAGATGCCCATTTAAAGGCACTTTCCGTGAAATTTAATTATTATTTACATCCGAAAAAGTATATTTACACACACCTTAACTATATGCAAAATAACAATATAGGGTGTTTTGCTCTTATTTTGACGTAACCAGTGTGAAATATCTTAATTTTTTTTATTATAATCAGTTAAGAGATCGTATCAGAGCTGGAATAATAATTGCATTCTTGAAATGTGGAGGTATGTAAAATATTATGAAAATAAATGTACTAATTGTATTCACACTGATTCTAACCAGTTTTGTTTATGCTGAAGTCATTACTATCGACCTGCATTATAATACTCCTGAAATAATTGAGATCAACAATTATAAAATTGTCCAATTTGAAAATACGGTTCAGTTTGGAAAGGTTGGCGAACCATCTCTGCCATATGAAGGCTTACAGGTTTTACTCCCTCCCGGTCATAAAATTTCTCAAGTTAGAATATACCGGGAAAATATTGATCAACTTAGCTTTGATTCGATATTAATGCCGGTTCAACCTTCGTATACTCTTTCTTCGGCTTCTTCTCCCGAATTTCTGAATGCCGAAGCACCAGTTTATTCCTATGATGGAGATTATCCTGCTATCGCTTACGAAAATGTCAGTACTCATTATTATTCCGGGTACAGTATTGGCTTTATTGCTGTTACTCCGGTTAACTATAATCCTTATCAGGGTTTTGTCTCTTATTATAGCAATCTGAAATTGGAAATTCAAACAGTATCTGATAAAGAATCCAGAAAATCATTAAAATATTTACACGATGAAGAAGAACTTGTAAACTTTGTTATCAACAATGTACACAATCCTGATCTTATTAACAGTTATCAACCAGTAGATTTTCGGGATGGTGATATAGATTATCTGATTATTACTGGACAAGAATACATTGATTCCTGGCAGGAATTAGCCGACATCTATACCCAGAGAGGTTTTACAACTCAAATCACAGCTATAGAGGACATAAATAGCGATTATCCGGGAATGGATCTTCAGGAAAGAATAAGAAATTTTCTTATAGATAAATACGAAAATAATTTTATTCGTTTTGTACTTCTGGCAGGTGATACGGATTTGATCCCTCACAGAGGGTTTTACGGAATTGTAAACGAAAATTCTCCCAGCCCTACTATTGACTATGATATTCCAGCCGATATGTACTATTCCTGCCTGGACAGAGGACCGGGATTTGGGGAAGGACCGGATTGGAACAATAACAATGACAACAAATGGGGAGAACAAGATGAAGCTGACTTAATGCCTGAATTTGCAATTGGTCGTTTCTGTTTTAACAATACATTTGAAATAAGTAATTTTATCAATAAAGTTGAAAGCTATCTACATTATCCTGTCACCAATGAATTGAATACCGCATTATTTCTTGGAGAAGACCTGGGTTGGAACGTCTGGGGTGGTGATTATATGGATGAAATGATCGGAGGCTCGGACAATTACGCTCACTCTACGGTTGGAGTTCCTCTTGATTGGCAGATAACCACACTTTATGACAGGGAATCTTATTGGAGTCCGGCAAACCTTTATGAGGAAATGAGTTCTGGACCTAACCTGATCAATCATCTTGGTCATTCCAGCACAACCTATACCATGAAAGTGAGTAATCCAAACGTTAATAATAATAACTTTACCAATAACGGAAACAATCATAATTTCAGCATTATATTCACTCAGGGATGTTATGGTGGTGCCTATGACAACAGAACATCAGGTGGAAATTATACAGATGATTGTATCACTGAAAAATTTACTTCGATTGCAAACTCAACTGTTACTATGGTATCCAACTCCAGGTACGGTTGGGGTTCCATGAACGATACAAATGGAGCATCTCAATTTTACAATAGAGAATTTATTGATGCTTTTTTTGGTGAGGAAATCTACAATCTGGGAATGGCCTTGAACGATGCAAAAGTAGATGCGATCCCATTTATGTCTAATGTAATGTATTGGTGTTGTTACCAGACAAATATCATTGGTGATCCGGCTCTCCAGGTCTGGACAGACAATGCAGAGGAATTAATCGTGAATCATCCCAGTGAAATTATCATTGGCACGGAAGAGCTTACGGTAACGGTAGCAGAGCCTGGAGCCGATGTCGTTGTTTTACTGGGAAATCAGATTCTGGGTAGTGCCAACACCGGAATCAATGGAGAAGCGACAGTTTATTTTTCTGATCCGGTTGAAGTCCTCGGCAGTATATCCCTTTATGTAATGAAACATAATTTTTCCAGGTATGCTGGTGAAATCACAATAATACCGTCTGATGGCCCTTTTGTTATCTGTAATGATGCCATATATGAAGAATCCGGCAATTATCTTGATGGTTCCATACAATCTCTGGATCATGTATTGATCGATGTTGTTTTGAACAATATCGGCATGGGAATTACCGGAGAGCTGATTGAATTGCAATTGATCTCAGAATCATCTTATCTTGAAATAATTGATGGAGAAGCTCAGACAACGGCAATTGATCCACTGGACTCCATTATTATAGAAAATGCTTTCGAGATCGAGCTCTTAGGAGGTGTTCCTGATGGGACCATTATCACTTTGGAAATAGTTATAAGTTCGGATGAATACGAATGGGATAGTACGATCAATCTTCCGGTTCAGGGTCCTGAATTGAGATTTGTTGATTATGAAATGAGTGTTATAACCGGAGACAATCAGGTGCTTGATCCCGGAGAGATAGCAGAAGTATTCCTTGCTTATGAAAATATCGGTTCAGGATACTCTTATAATATTAGTACAACTTTATTCTCTTATGATGAATATGTTACTATAAATGGTTTTGATATAATTCCCCAAATAGATCCTTCTGCAGAGGAATCCACCATATTACCTTTTACCATCGAGATATCTTCAGACTGTCCTCTGGATTATTATCTCCAGATAGACCTTCTGGTACTTGATGAACTGGGTTTCAGTCTTGTAGATAACTTTTCTTTAGCGATAGGAGTATCTTCTTATAC
>JAUVIJ010000015.1 GCA_030592835.1 Candidatus Cloacimonadota bacterium
CCGTAGTCCAACAACTTTAGAACGAAGGCGGATTCTTTGATTCATTTCTTTTGGATCAAGCTAAAAGAAATGAATATTAATACTCTAAGTAAAAAGTTTTCTTGCTATTCTTCAGAATATAAAGAATTCAACGGTTCTGAAATTTTTTCGGGGGATGCAAGTCTGGTATTTAATATAGAGGTAGTGTAAAGATAACTGTGGCTGTAAAGGCAGATAATGTTAATTGACAGAGGCAGTTACAACAGTATTTACTCGTGTCATGAGTATAAAGAAAAAAAACGATGTTCAGATTGCGGTAGTTTGAACAATAAAAATAACATTAGATAAGAAAACAGGTAAATGGTCATTATGACCGGATATTCCATAGATTAACAAATTTAGTATTTACTTATTTATTACTCCGTCAAATGTAAGTAAGTTCGTATGGCTCAGATCATGTAATGTATGACATCGGGGACAGGCTATTTTATTCCCTTTAAAATCAACCGGTATTTTAAGTTGCAGACCACAAGTACAAGCCAGAAATTTGTAATTCTCTAGCATTTTAAGCATATTCCCAAGATCCCGTGCTGATCTTGTTTTGGATTTTGTTGGAGTAATTGATTCCCCGGCTTTTCTTAAATCGATTTTTTTTGTATCTGTGATTCCGGATCTTGGAATGAAACTGGTATTACTACCCCTTTTAGCATTAACCCTTGAAAAGGCATCCTGATAGTTTACATAATTGGCGCCCTTACTAATATTTCGCAGAATTCTTACTCGTTCATCAATGGGAGGATGTGTACTGGTTAGATTATTTAAATTCATTCCCTTCTTATTGAGGGGATTTGCTATATAAAGTGCGGCGGTAGCTTTATTTGCCGATGCCAGTCTGATGTCATTATCGGCTATTTTTTCGAGAGCAGAAGCAAGTCCTTCAGGATAACGTGTCAATCTGATAGCTGATGCATCGGATAGATACTCTCTTTTGCGTGAGATCGCGAAATATAACAATCGTGCCATCAAAGGTGAGAGAATAGCAAAAACGATAGCAACGATCATTATGATCATCTGTGCCTGTCCACCGGATTTTGATGAGCTTCGGGTTCTGCGTCCACCCGAAAACCAGAGGCTTCTTAAAAAGACATGGGACAGAAAAACAATACTTCCGAGCATCACTCCGGTGAAAGTCATGAACAGAATATCCCTGTTCATAATATGGGACATTTCATGAGCGATAACTCCCTGTAGCTCATCTCTATTTAACCTTGCCAGTAATCCTGCTGTGACAACAACAGAACTGTGCTGAGGATCTCTTCCGGTTGCAAAAGCGTTTGGAGCCGGATCTGGGATGACATAAACTTTCGGCATGGCAGGCAAATTGGCAGCAATTTTCATTTCCTCAACAACATTGAACAATTGAGGATGAAAGTCCGAACTGACTTGCTTGGCTTTGCTCATTGCAAGTATAATCGAATCCCCTGAATAATAACTTACCAGAGACATAATAGCCCAGATGATAAATGCAATAAAAATACCGCCTGCCCAACCATCTCTGCCCAGCCAGTAGGTTCCAATAAAATAACCTAAAAGCAAAAGAGAGATTCCCATCAGAATGAATAAGATAAAAGATTTTCTTCTGTTAGATCGGATTAACTCCCACATGATTTTTTATCCCATAAAGCCAAACAGTTAATTTGAGAAATCCACTTTCGGTACTTCTCTGGCTGCCTGATCTTCGAGTTCAAAAAATTCTTCACTCTTGAAAGTGAACATCCCTGCGATTATATTGGATGGGAACATCTGGATCTTATTATTGAAGAAAAGGACCTGATCATTATAATTCTGTCGGGCAAATGCTATCTTGTTTTCAGTAGAGGTCAATTCTTCCTGAACAGCTAAGAAATTCTGATTAGCTTTTAGATCAGGATAGTTTTCCACAACCAGGAAAAATTTACTCATGGCACCGCTGAGGTTGCCTTCAGCTTTAGCTTTTTCTCCCACAGATTGAGCGCCCATAGCTTCACTTCTGGCTTTGGTGATCTGTTCCAGAGTCCCCCTTTCATGTTTCATATATCCTTTGGCAGTTTCAACCAGGTTAGGAATGAGATCGTGTCTTCGTTTGAGTTGTACATCGATCTGAGCCCAGGCGTTCTTTACCCGATTACGAAGCTGGATCAGGGAATTATAGATCCCAATAAAAGAAAGAACTATTATAGCAATTAACACTACGAATAAAATTAATACTATCATCTTACCTCCCTAAATTTATTTATTGAACATGTCCTGCAGTAAATTCACAACTCTTGAGTTCTCGGATTTTGAACCCATTTTCAGTATGAGTTCCAATTCTCCCTTATCAAACCAGTAGCCATGATCCTGACTACATTTATCCAGTCGTACAGTTCCATCGATACCGGCAGAGATTTTTTTCATCTTCTTCCTGCATATCGGGCATTTTAGTTTTTTTTCCCGGGAATTTTTATCAGCTTCAATCGAAGCAATAAGCTTATCACTGTTCTGATCATTCTCCAGTAATAGTTCCAGTTCCCCTTGATCAAGCCAGATCCCTTGACAACTGTAACAGTAATCTATCTCTACTTCATTCAATTCCAGAGTCACCATTGGATCTTTACATTTTGGACACTTCATTCATTCTCCATCACATCTTCTCTGGTGATATTAATCCATTATAAATTATATCTACAGCCTTGTCTTTGATCTCATGAAGAGATCTTTTATTGTTGCCGATTATCCATTCTGTTATAGAAAAATTAAGTGTTCCAAGCATGATCGTTACCAGGATGTCTGTGTCAATTTTCCTGATCAGACCTTCATCGATGGCATCCTGACAAAGTTTTTTCAAGTACGCTTTATATTCTTTCAAAGGACGGAATGTAGGGAATTTCTCATAGAATTCTGAACTCTGTGGCATCTCTTTAACAATAAAAAGAGCAGTATTGGGATTGTTGATGAACGTATCGATATGAATACTGAAAAATTGTAACAGCTTTTCCAATTTGTCATCGATCTGGTCTATCTGATCCTGCAGGTTTTTCAGTTTATCTTCCATTATTTCTGTGAAAGCTGAAAAAAAAAGAACATCCTTGTTTTTGAAATACAAGTATAATGTACCTTCGGCTACTTCGGCAAGTTTGGAAATATCATAGATTTTTGTATTATGATAGCCCTGGCTGGCAAAAACTTTTATGGCAGCATCGATTATCGCCTGCCGCTTCTTTCTTTTTTTTTCCTGTATAGAAAATCCCAATTTTATTTTATCCATACGTAAACCTCAGAAAAGGTCAAAAATAAAAATAGGATACTCTGTCAACATATTCATACAAAGTATCCTATTTCCTTCAGTAGTAAATTATTATTAAACAATCCCTCTCAACTCTTCGATTTTTGCTGCAAGAGCTGCTCTTCCTTCCGGTGTGGATATATCAGCAGTAAAATCCGGATCAAGAATCTGTACTTCTATCAGGCTGTTGGCAAAGTCTGCCAGTCCATAATGACAGATTGCTCTTAACAGGATAAGATCGCTGTAGGACAAGTTCTGATCATGCTCAAAACTCCAATCAGAATCTACCAGACCGGTTACCAATAGGCAATTCTGATACATAGCCGACGCCTCGTAAGAAAACCCTTGTCCGGCATAGATATCATTAATCAGATCCTGATCCGGATTTTCTATTAGAGCATTGGTGAAATTCTGCAGTGCCGAATCTAGAAATCCCTGATTAGCCAGACACCAGCCCATTCCACAATAAGCTTCTGCCAAAGATGCTTCTCTGTCCACAAGTTCCAGAAATAATTCAAGAGCTTCTTCAAAATCACCATTTTCAAAATTTTCCCAACCATCATTCAATATTTCATCATCACTTGCTTTCGGACTGCTGCTCTCACTACAGACAGATCCAAGTAATATTATTATAACAGAAAGGATAATTGCAATATTTCTCATTTTTGTCCTCCTACTTCAAAAGCAGCATTTTTCTGGAGTAAGATCTATTCCCGATTTTCAGGTTATAAAGATAAACACCTGAACCAACCTTATCTCCATTATTATCGAACCCTTTCCAGATATAGGTATGTGTCCCACTCATAAGCTCTGTATCTATCAGGTTCTTTACAAGCTGACCTTTGATATTGTAGATCTTTAAAGTAATATTATTATTTTGATCCGAATCAGAGATTTCAAACTCGATCCTGGTTTCTGGATTAAAAGGATTGGGATAATTTCCGATCAATTTGGTTATTTCGACTACTTCAGTTCTTTCACCAAGGCGGAAAATGCCGAGGTTTTCAATCTGAGCCACAATGTAACCGTCTTCGTAATATGAATTTATTGCAATCCATTCTGTTCCGATCTTACGGTAGATCGAACGCTCAGAGGAATTGGAAACAAAGGCAAGATTTGCAGTGTTATTCAAGGACATTTCTTCGGTTCCGATTTCGTATTCACCATATTCGAGAGTTGGATTCATGCTTTTATCAAAGATAACAAAATACTTGGTGAATTCAAAAGAGCCAGGAGAAAAATTTACTATGACCTGTCCGTCTGTGGATTCACCTCGACCACCATCGGGTCCGAAAGACCCTATGTTAAAACCCCTTACCAGCGTGTAATTATCAACAGAAAGCATTAATTCATGCAATCCGGTATCGGTCATGACATAATTGTGGATCCAGGTATTGTCTGTAAGTTCTTCGAGTTCCAGAACCTGATTATTCATTAAAAGCTGGATATTCTCAAATTCCTCCAGGTTAACATTTACTGTAAGGTTCAGGTAATTATTCAAAGCCGGATTCTGAAAAACGTTCAGATAAAGATAATATTCTTCTGATTCCTTATAAAGTACTTTGGCACTGTAGGGAGAAACCATGAACGAACTCTGGTATTCATTACCCGAAAAAGTACTGATCCCGGTAGTGATTTCCTGGTTACCAGCTTCATCATCATCAACGACGACAACCCAGTTACCCGGAGGAAGTATGGGATATTGATTCTCCTCATTAGGATTAAAGGAAACGATTATCTCACCCCAATCATCTTCCAGAGAAAGATCATCCAGCATGAAGGTGATAGTATTGTTAGGATTGTTTTCCCAAAGATGAAGATGTTCATTGATCTCTTCTGCAGTTCGAAGTCGAAACTCGGGATGAGTTTTTCTTAACGCTATCAGACCCTTATAGTACTCATATGTATCAAGATTCTCCACTTTTCGTGCCCAATCCAGTTTATTGACTTCATCATTGGCATTATAACTGTTTCGAATTTCTTCTTCAGTTGCACCGGGAGCTCTTTTTGTTCTCAGGAATTCGGAACCGGCATGCATGAAAGCAATACCCTGTGCTGTCATGATTATTGCGATACCAAACCTGTCCATCTGTTCCATAGTTTCAGGATTTAGTTCAGGTACGGTTCTTTCGATCTTATCCCACCATGTATAATTATCATGGGCTGATAAATAATTCAGGGTTTCCGAAGGTCCGTCAGTGAAATCCGTAATTGATCCCAGAACACCTTTTTCTATGTTCCACCAGTGTGTATTATTACCGAGAGCATAGCCCTTGTTCAATCCGTCTGTATCACCTCGGATAGCATTTCTGATATTATCATTGAAACAGCCGAAATCTTTACTTCTCTGATCACCCTTTCCTGTCAGTATTGGTGCTCCGTAACCGCCCCAGGGTTCACCATAGACCAGGATGTCCGGTTTTATCAATTGCAATTCATCAACGATTTCTTCCATCAGATCTGTCTCTATCAATCCCATCAAATCGAATCGGAATCCGTCTATATGAAGTTCTTCCACCCAGTATTTTACGGACTGAATGATAAAATTTCTGACCATGGGTTTGGAAGTATCGATTGTATTTCCGGTACCGGTATAATTCAAATATTCACCATTTTCATCTAACCAGTAATAATATTTAGGAACAACCTGATCGAAGAAAGATCCGTCTCCATTGTAATAAGTATGGTTGTAAACTACGTCCATGATGACTTTGATACCGGCATCATGGAATCCTTTGATCATACTTTTAAGTTCGAGAATTCTGGTTATATCTTCCGGGTTTGTGGAATAGCTTCCTTCGGGTACATTGTATGCCATTGGATCATAACCCCAGTTTCTGGATTCGGGATTGGTCTCATCTACACTACCAAAATCGTAAAATGGTAAGATCTGTACACAGTTAACACCAAGATCCAGAATATGATCGAAACCAGTTGAAACACCTTGGTATTCCGTTCCGGACTCTACCATTCCCAGATATTTTCCCCGATTGATCTCTGATCCATTCCAGGTTTCATTTATCGACAGATCTCGAATATGAACTTCATAGATGATGGCATCGACAGGATGTTCGATTATGGGAGCAACATCCTCATCCCAGTCAACAGGATTTGTATCTTCGGGATCGAAAATCAAACTGCGAAAACTGTTCGTGGAAATTCCCCGGGAATAAGGATCCTGTGAGGAATGGGTTTGGCCCATCATGGTCAGTTCATATAAGTAATATTTATTCTTGAGATCTCCGGGTATAGTGCATTCCAGTACACCATCGTCGATCCTGGTCATAGGATATGATTCGGGTTCTTCCTCCGGATTACTGGCTGTTTCGTAGATAAGAACATTTGCCGATGATGCGGTTGGACTCCAGAGTTTAAAGACAGTTTCGATTGATGAATAGGTAAATCCCAGATCATCTCCATCATACACATATTCATCGATAGGAAACTGATGCAAAACTGTTGTAGAATCATCTAGAACAGTATCATAGACTTCATAAAGAATAGTTATATCTATCGGATTTTCCAGAACAAGATCGATCTTGTTCTCCATAGCATTGATATCACTAATTTCTTCTAAATTGCCATCTTTATATACCTGGAATCTGGTCTCATAGTCCTCTATGATCCCGGTCATGGTAAGGTGGATCGTTTCAATTCCATCGCCAATAGCAGACATTACCCTGATCTCTGTAGAGGGTTCTTCATAATATATTTCAGCAATGCCCTGTAAGAGCCAGATCTCAGTTGTTATATCATAATCACTGAAAGACCGGTCAAGCCCGGGAGGATCTTTTTCATCTCCCTTATGAACGATGAAACCGAGGGGAAGATCTTCATAAAGAATAGGAATATCGACCAGTACTCCGTAGGAATCTTCATTGGAAAAAGGAAGGGGGTTGGACCAGTCATAAGTTTCCCCATTAATTATAAATGTTCCACCGGATTCTTCAACTGCATTCCAGAGATGTAATCCCCAACCCTCATAATCCGCGTTATATCTGTGATAATGAATTGTCAGGGTGACTTCTGCACTCAAAGTAATAAAAAAAAGTAAAAGTAGAAGTGAAAGTATGTTTCTCATAATTTCCTCTTTAAGAACAGTTATTCTTTATTAAGATAAAGCCTGCTATAAGGCAGGCTTTATCAATTAATATCTCTATTTACTTATTATGATCGTATCGATCTTTATGGCTGTACTCCGAAAACTACGGGATCAAGAACTAGATCTTCTTCTAAAACATCAACAGTTCTATTGGGATCCCCTGCCCATTCCTCACCAGCCCAGCTATTACCATTGGTGTACTTGAAATAATATGTATAATTGATAGCCAGTTGTATTGTTATCTCATAGGTCATGTCTTCATCAGCATCTGAAAGCATCATCGAGTCTGAACCCGGATCCCATGCGGGATAGGGATCTCCATTTGGATCGTCTCCGAAATCACCGGCAATGTGAACTCCGGTAGGATCAATTGTTTCAGCAGACATGTCTACCTGGAAAGTCACACTGACAAAATCAGGTGGTTCTTCTTCGGTTTCGGTTGTGCTGCCCATATCACAGGTTGTACAAGACATAACACTGAAAGCAGTAAATGCTGCCAGTATACCAAATAATAAAAGCTTTTTGAACATATAGTCCTCCTTGTGATTTAATTATTTTTTTTATAAATATAATTGAAACTAAATCTTTATATGATTTTCAGAATGTCAAGTTTTTATAAAAACACAGTAGTTCCAATACATTCGATTAAAAATAAATATCTGTCACTTTTTTTTGACATTGAAGCAATGATGTTTAATAATAAGATGACAATAACTTCATTAATTTATACTCGTTTAGTCCTCATTAATATCATTTTGACAAAAATAAGTGGACAGATTGTCAAAAGTATTAACATTTATTCTAAACAGTTTCTCGAACAGAAACTGTAAAGACACAGTTTGAAATAAATAATAAAAATACGGGTTCTGGAATATAATTTGCTTTGTTATTTAAGTTCAAGTTATATTAGAGGTAATTATGAGAAATTTAATAATTCTTTTTATTTTGATTACAATATGTTTAATGAATACCCTAACGGCTGACACCTATATACCTCCTGGTAATGTTTCCGGTCTCTGGACGTTAGCTGAAAGCCCTTATCTTATCATGGGTGATATTACCTTAGAGGCAGGTCATGAATTGCAAGTTGACCCCGGAGTATTGATCAGATTTATCTCTTCTGATGAATTTTCGATAGCAGGATCTCTAACAATAATGGGTGAATCTCTTTTACCGGTAAACATTAGTGGATCCGATCCAGTTTCAATCTGGGAGGGAATGAAGATTTTACCTGGAGGTTCGGCAACATTTGAAAATACTTTTGTTTTGAATGCTGGTAGCGGCATCGAAATCGAATCCGGATTTTTATCTATGGCCGATACTGAACTAGTCCTGAATCCGGAAAATCGAGCACAGGGTACTGATACAGGAATTTTTACTTGTGATTTTTCAACTATATATATAAACAATTGTGAGATAGCAGGATATGAAAAAGGGTTCGTATTCAAAAATGATTATGAATATGATGCTATTTACCCGGTCATATCCAATACCAGAGTTAGAACAAGCACTGAAACCGAAAGAGCAAAGACTACCGGAATCCAGACGACGGGAGTAGTAAATATTTCATTATTTTATCTGGATATAATAGGTTATGACCAGGGAATTGTAATGGTCAATGAAGAAAGTGAAATTGCATCTACTCCTGTTTTGGCTAATACACGGGTTAGGAGTAGTCCTGAAACTGAACGTTTCAATTCCACCGGCATTAAGATCTCAGGTAAAATATCTCCGGAAATCACTGATTGTGAAATCACTGGATATGATAGGGGACTTAAGATAGACAGTTATAATCGTTACGAACCTGTCATGCCGGTGATCGAAAATACTCAAATCAGACTGGATGATGGATCCGATCGAGGCAATAGTATTGGCGTTATGGTTTCAGGATATGTTTCATTATTAATGGACTACTGTTTTATAGATTTTTACGAAACTGGTTTCAAATTCAATAATCCCAGTTTTGATGATCAATCACAACCTCTTCTATCAAATACAAGAGTACGTAACAGCCCCGAAACTGAAAGAAGAAGAACTTTTGGTGGAATAGTAGAAAACTATGAATTCTTTGAAATATATAATTGTGATATTGAAGAATATGAAACCGGGTTGTATTTAAAAAACAATTCTGATTGCTATAATTCCACTCCCACCTTATCTAATACAAGAGTTCGACAGAGTCCTGAATCCGAGCGCAGACAGACTTACGGGATCAAAACAGACGGGATTATTGATATTTTCATGTCCAATTGTATTATCAGTGATTATGAAATTGGTTTCAAACTCGAGAATAATAAATCGGTTTTATCAGCTCCGGAAATTTATAATACTGTTTTTATCAATAATATTATTGATAACAGAATTTCCCGAACAGGGTTAATGGCTTTGGGTCTGATATCCTTGATACTCGATAATTGTGATTTGACCGGTTTCGATATAGGTATTTATTTAGGGAATGAAATTGACGATGAGATGACTACTCCTTCTTTATCGAACACAAGAGTTAGACAAAGCACTGAAACCGAAAGGAACCAATGTTGCGGAATTCAGATTGAGAATTTTGTTGAACCAACCATAGAGAACTGCATTATCGAGGAATATGAAACTGCTATTTCGATCCATAAACCTGATGATGGAATAATGATCTTTCCCAATATTATAAATTCTACGATCACAACCTCATCCGAAAATAGAACCAACAAAACCGGATTGATTTTTGAAGGTGGAATGGATGTTTATATGTTCAATAATACAGTTGTGAATTGTGATCCCGCT
This sequence comes from Candidatus Cloacimonadota bacterium, assembly GCA_030592835.1. GTDB lineage: Bacteria > Cloacimonadota > Cloacimonadia > Cloacimonadales > TCS61 > JAUVIJ01. The sequence goes on from JAUVIJ010000015.1 coordinate 10,161, forward strand.
GTAGAGATTACCGGAGAACATACCAGGATTCATTTGAATTATAATCTCTTTTATCTCGCGAATGAAGAAATCGGATATACAGCGATTACAGCCGAAGAATCTGACAGTGTGAATTTGACGAATAATACAATAGCTTTTTATGATTTTGGGTATGTCTCAGAATCAGCTGTGACTTCTATGGACAGTAATATTATCTGGAAATATGATTCCTGCTGTGAACCTGTCAGTTTTTCTCCAATAATAGAAGTCAATTATAGCAACATCAGCAGACCTGATGGTTTAATATATCCTGGTGAAGGCAACACTAATCAGGATCCTTTTTTCGGTGGAGGAAATCGGGATTTCAGTTTTGAACTCAATCCTGCTTCACCTTGTATAGATGCTGGAAACCCTCTGTTGCCATATGATCCGGATGGTACTGTTGTAGATATGGGAGCTTTTCCTTATTATCAGGGAAGATTTGGGGAGATAATTGAACATTGTCAGACTATTCTTTTTCAGAATTATCCCAATCCCTTTAATCCTTCAACGACAGTGTTTTACAACCTTCTTGAAGATTGTAATGTGAATCTGAAAATATTCAACTTAAGGGGACAAACGGTAAGAAATCTTGTGCAAGAATTTCAATCTGAGGGTGAATATAATGTAACCTGGCATGGATTGGATAATGATCAGAAACCGGTAGCTTCAGGAATCTATCTGATCAGATTACAGATTGGGAAATCGATGAGAACGTGTAAGGCAATCCTTACTAAATAAATGCGAACTTTGGAAAGAAGGATGGATTTTTTTCATCCTTTTTTTATTCGGATGATTTTCTGATAGGAATATAAACCTTTGAAAATAAACAAATATATACCGCAATTTATTCTGGAAAACTACTCCAGTAGGAATTTTAACGGGATCTTCAACGGTTATGTCATGTACATCGATATCGTTGGATTCACTTCCATGACCCAGGCACTTCTGGTAAACGGAAACGAGGGCTTTGAGATCCTATCTGATCTAATTAATCAGGTATTCGATCCAGCGATCGAAAAGATCTATCAGGCTGGTGGTTTTATTTCTACTTTTGCTGGAGATGCTTTTACTTCGATTTTTAAAGAACAAGATATAGATTTTTTATCTCTGATCAAAATTTCCAATGAAATCAAAAAAGATTTTGATCAAAATAGAATAAAAAAAACAAGATTTGGAAAATTCACTCTGGGATTAAGAATTGGTTTGGCAAAGGGGAATATCAACTGGCAAATTATCCGGAGTGAGAAATTGAACTCTTACTTTTTTTCCGGCACAACAATTCGTTCTGCGATTATATCTGCAAAAAAAGGACTAACCAATGAAATAATGATCATCAAACCATATCCTGAAAGTGAGCACCTGGTAATGGAAGAATTAACTCATGATCTGTTTGTTTTAAAAGAAATTCATTATCCTTTACCGATAAAATTGGAATTGGAACAGATAATTGATGAAAATATCAGATCCTTTTTACCCGATTCTGTTCTGAACCTGCGCCTGACTGGGGAATTCAGAGATGTCGTTTCCTGTTTTATCGCTTTCGATGAAACCAGGAATTATGAAGAATATCTGGCTAAAATTATTCAGTTAACAGTTGATTATGGTGGATATTTTGACAAAATTGATCTGAATGAACTTAATGGTATAATTCTGGTTCTTTTTGGCGCACCCAAATCGAAATCACAGGATATTTTCAGAGTCAATGATTTCGCTATAAGTGTTCGATCGCTTCCTAATTTTATTGGGAGAATAGGATTAAGTTTCGGTACAGTTTACGCAGGTTTCATTGGTAGCAAGTTACGTCAGGAATATACCGCTATTGGTAATTCTGTGAATCTCGCCAGCAGATTGGTTACAACTGCCAGACCTGGAGAAATAATCATAGATCCTGAACTTCAGGCAAGATCAAGAAAACATTATGAAATTTCATTCAAAAACTATATTGAGCTTAAAGGATTTGTAGAACAGATTGCCAGCTTTCAGCTGATACGTAAAAAGGATAAAAGATCTGCCGATATTACTCAGGATCTTATTGTTGGTAGAACTGTAGAACTCCGCAAATTAAATGAATTTATAGAACCTGTATTTTCCATTTCCGAAGAAAAGAATGCGGGAATAATGATAATCTCTGGGGAACAGGGTTCCGGTAAAAGCAGATTGATTAAAGAATTAAGACATAATCTGCAATCAAAGAAATTCCATTGGTTATTTTTTCCCGGTGATGCTATCCCGCAACAGAGCCTGAACCCAATTCGCTACTTTCTAAAAAACTTTTTCCATATATCCGATGAGAACGATCAGTATATAAATAATTCAAACTTTGAAGATATCTACGATACGATCCTCACTAAAAACGGTTTCGATAAATTCAGTAGAGAATTAAATGTTGCCAGACCTTTTATTAAATCCTTACTGAATCTCGAATCGGATACATTATTCCTTCAGGATCTTAATCCCGATCTTATTTTTAAAAACACATTGAGATTTCTGAAGACCTCTATCTTGAAATTAAGTTCTGATAAACCCGTAATAATGATAGTAGAAGATTTTCCTCTAGTTGACAAAGATACATTGAATCTAATCAATTTGCTTTTTGAGGACACTTCAACTTATCCCCTGACATTGATTGCTTCTTTCGATTCCGGGAAAGATTTGAAATATGTATACAACATAATCAATAAAAGTCAGATCAGGGTTTTTAAATTGGGATTATTAACGAAAAATGAATCCAGGAAATTAATATATTCAGTTTTCTCCAATCATTTCCAGAAAAAACTTACCATTCCTGAAAAAACAGTAAACCAGCTCTGGAAATTAGCCAGAGGTAATGCTTTTTATCTGGAACAGTTCCTCTCATTTTTCCTGGAAAAGGGATTGATAAAGCCGGATCTGACAATTGATAAATCGAAGATTGAATTACCTGAAAGTATTAAATCGGTTCTTGTATCACGTATAGATAATCTCGCTCCAAACTTGAAATTACTTGCTATTAAAGCAGCAGTTATTGGCAGAAGGTTCAATCGGAATATCCTCAGTAGTATTAGTTTTGATGAAGATTTAAATAACTACCTTAAACTAGGAGAAAAACAAAATCTGTGGCATATTATTGATAAAGACGTTTATCAATTTAACAGTAATTTTATCAGGGACTGTTTTTACGAACTGCCGATCAGAAAAGAAGTCAGAGATCTGCACGGTAAAGTTGCAGTAAATATAGAAAATATCTATGCTGGAAATCTTCAAACCCATTACGGTGAACTTGCTTATAATTACCAGAAAGCAGAAAATCATGTGCAAACTGCGAAATTTCTGGAAAAAAATGGGGAATGGGAGATAAAGAATTTCAGGTTTAAAAAAGCTTTAGAAGATTTTGAAATATTGAATTCCATGATCTATAATAACTTGATTCAGGATAAAAATGGAAATCTCCAGAATAGGTTAATGTTATATCTGGCAGAAATATACCTTATTCAAGGTAATTCAAATAAGGCTCACAAGGAACTTTTAAAAATAAAGCCGGAAAAACTTGCCGATAAAATCCTGAAAGATAAATTTTATTACCTTCTTACAAAATTTTATGCCCTGAAGGAAGATTATGAAAACCTGATTACAATCGCAGAAATATCCATTAAAACTACAGATGCCGGCTTCTATAAGAACTATGTGATATATTATTATCTTAATACTCTTCGTTTTCAAAAAGATAGCACAAAGTTTCTTAAGAAAGCCGAATATTATCTGGATTATTTTTCTTCAGGGAAGAATATTTATTTCGAAAGCAGGATCGCAAATTTACTCGGTGCTTACTATCTTAATAAATCCCAGTATACCCAGGCACTTCAATGTTTCAATAAGGCTTTGGAAATAAGTGTTACACTCGATAATCCTGTCCTTATTAGAGTTAGCCAGCATAATCTGGGTGTTGTGCATGCAAAGCTGAGTAATAATAAGAAGGCGTTACAATACTATGAACAATCCCTTGAAATAGCAGAAAATCTTGGTATGATCGGTTCCCAATCAAAATTATATTCCGATATAGCTCTTATTCATATCTCCAGAGGAGATTTGGTTAAAGCTGAGGAACTTTTCCTTCAAGCTCTTGATCTGGTTAATTTCACCGAAAATATTATGCAGAAAGGATTGATCCTCTATAATCTTGGTGAAATGTATTATAGAAAAAAGGATTATAATAAATCTCTTATCTACCTGGAACAATCAAAAAAGATCTGTAAGGAAATAGGCGATACTTCTGGATTATCCTATACCAATGACCTTTATGGTGATATCCTGTTTTCTCTGGGTAAATTAGACCTATCGGAAAAGATCTATCTGCAGAATCTAGATATCCAGAAAAAACTGCATGATAAAGAGGGTATAGCACATACATATGGAAATCTGGGTAATATTGCTAAATCGAAAGGACATTTTAATAAAGCAGAAAACTATTATAAATTTCAGCAAACACAATTGCATCAGATCGGTGATAAAGAAGGAGAAGGTAAAGCCTATTTCAACTGGGCAATGTTAAAGATAGAACAGAAAGAACTGAAAAATGGTCTGAGAAAACTTCATAAGGCTTATAATCTGTTCAAAGGCGGCCCCTTCGAGGATATTTCTTATAAATACATCACTGAAATCAGTGAAAAGATTAATAATTAAATTTGCCACCCCGAATTTTTTTTATAACTTTTCTAATACCCCCAGGGGGTATACGGAGAAGAAATAGAAAATTCCGGAATTTTCTATTATTCCTAACTGATCTTCAGTCCAGAGTGGAGAGGACGAACTTTCACAATTCTCGATTCACACTCTCTTTGTTCGTTGCGAATCAAGTCTTGCTCAATTTTACTCATAATCAATCAATAGATCGGTAAATGTTTTCTCCCCAATATATTTTTGATATTCCTCAATCTTTAAGTTGTAATCATCAAAATCATCCGGATAAGTTTTTATCAACTCTTTAGAAAAAAGTGTTCCGTCTCTTTGTCCAATATATTCTAAATAATTTGAATATTTCCACTTCTCTAAATCTTCAACCAGGGCTGCTTTCAAAGGATTGTTATGGATATATTTGCATAATATAATCAAATAAGAGTCATCAGTTATTCGTTTGTTTTGTAATCTGTCTTGCAGTAATTTCCCTTTCAAATTATATTTATAATTATAATGCAAAGCATAAGATGTAAAAGTATCATTAAATATCTGATATAACGGTTTCTCAGTATTTTGTCTTAAACAAAAATGAAAATGATTTGGCATTAAGCAATAAGCGTAAACCTCACAAGGATATTTCTTTATGTTTTTTTTGAACTTTGTTAGAAAATACAAGTAATCATTATCTGTTTTGAATAATATTTTTCCTCGAGGAGTTTTATTATAAAAATGAAATACTGCGCCCTTGATAAATTCTTCTTTTTTACATTTCATTTACTAATACCCTATCTTGTCAGACTTGCTCCGCAGTGGAGCGTGGAGCGAGAATGACAGAATACAAACCTTTCACAATTCTCGATTCACACTCTCTTTGTTCGTTGCGAATCAAGTTTTGCTTGCAATAAGTGGTTCGCAGTTAGACATGAACTGCTGAATGCAGCTTTTCTCACAATCCTTGATTCACACTCTCTTTGTTCGTTGCGAATCAAGTTTTGCTTGCAATAAGTGGTTCTCAGTTAGACAAAAAACTTACTATTCTGTTAATTTCATATTATTTAATATTTCGGAAAGTAAGTA
>JAUVIJ010000005.1 GCA_030592835.1 Candidatus Cloacimonadota bacterium
ACGGTGAATGGAATATTTTCCTGGTTTCCTGCCTGATCTGTATGTCTCTGCTTGTTTACCTTTTTTTTCTCTCCACCAAATTTATGATAATTACAACGGGAGATATGATAGCAACCAGCCTGGGAGTAAATGTGGTCAGATTAAGAAAAATAATCTTTGTTATCGGTTCAATTTTGACCGGATTTACTGTGGCTTATGCCGGTATAATTGGATTTGTCGGTTTGATAATTCCTCACCTGGTGAGAATGACAACAGGAGATACGAAAAGATATAGTGTAGTTCTGACTGCTTTGAGCGGAGCTGTATTTCTTCTTATTTGTGATCTGATTGCTATGCATATAGCAGTTATTGAACTGCCTGTAGGTATAATAACTGCCTTTATCGGCTGTCCCTTTTTTGTTTATATATTGATAAAGAAAAAATAATTTAAGCTCTTTACAGATACATAGAGTGGGATGATTTAACAAAGATAGTGATTTAACCCAGATAATGCAATAGAACTTTGCAAATAGCATCAATCTTTTATGTGTGAGTGATTTACAAAATTGTTTCTGAATATCTTTATGATATGCATTAAAATTTTCTAAACTATCCCCCTATAAAATATTACTACTCTTCAATAAATCTCTACTGCATTATTTGGGTTGAAGCTTTCCCACAAAATCTACATAGTGATTTTAATATCCTTTATCTCTTGATAATGCTCCAGATGTTCTTTGATCTCTTCAGCAACATTATCCCTGTATTTATCAAATTTAGGAATATCGAGATCGATAATCACAACTCCATTATCAAAACCTACATATTTCACCATTTTCAGGGTGATGATATCTTCGCCAACCTTGGGATAGATCACTTTTTTCAGCTCTTCAAGGACTGTCTCTTTACTGAATTTATCAAGGGTTGAAAGATTATTTTTGAGTTCATAATTTTTTATTGCTTTACGTAGAGTGTCCACTGCCAGAACCGAACAGTGCATTTTAACAGGGGGTAAACCATCCAGGGCATCGGCTGCTTCTTTCCAGGTAACCTTTTTTGCTTCTTCCAGGGTTTTTCCTTTAGCAAGATCCGTTATGATCGAGGCAGTAGCAATATTAGAAGCACAACCATAAGACTGAAATTTTATATCTGAAATTATCTGTGTTTCGTGCTCAACCTTAAGATAGATAGAAACCTGATCACCACAGGCAGGACTGCCTTCAGTTGCGACGGCATCAGGATTTTCTATTTTACCCACAATATGTGGATTCATGAAATGATCCAGAACTTTTTGAGAATATTGCATTATTACTCCTTATTATATAATGGACTGCGATTACGCAATTCCTGAACTATTTCTTTTAGTTTATCGACAGCAATATTGATTTCAGTTTTTGTATTATACCGACTTAAAGTGAACTTTATTGATCCATGTGACTGTTCATGGTTTCTACCTAAAGCCATTAATACATAGTTCGCTTTTAAACCCTGAGAAGCACAGGCGCTACCTGTAGCGACAGAGATCCCGTTTAGATCCATCATCACCATGATAGCTTCCCCTTCGATATAATCAAAGGATACATTAATATTATGTGGAGCTCTTAGCAATCCTCTGGGTCCGTTCAGCATTGTGTCAGGTATTTTGGATTCTATACTGGAGAGCAGATAATCAGATAATTCCCTGATTTTTTCAGTATGTTTCTTGAAATCTGAGAACGCCAATTGAACAGCTTTGGCGAAACCAGCTATAGAGGCAATATTTATACCTCCTGTTTCGAAGGAATCGATCCGGGCAACACCATGTTTTATAGGTCCGATAACGATACCTTTTCGCTTGTATAGTGCACCTACACCCTGTGGACCATGGATTTTGTGAGCGCTTATCGACATAAGATCAATTCCCATGCTATTCACATCGATAGGAATTCTTCCATATGCTTCACAGGCATCTACCATTACTGCTATTTTATGATCAGCTTTACTGAGAATATTTTTGATTTTCTCTATTGGCTGGATCGTACCAACGGTATGATTGACAAGAGTCGTTATAAAGAGGATTGTATCAGAAGTTATTGCCTGTTGCAGTTGTTTTAGGTCGACAAAACCATCTCGATCTGCCTGTAGATAGGTAACTGTAAATCCGCTTTTCTCAAAAAAAGCTGCATTTGCCAGTAGATCAGGATAATCTATTACTGATATAATAATATGAGTTCCTCGACCGGCATTTTCTGATAAAAAACCTTTGATCGCTATATTATTTGCAGAAGTACCTCCGGTAGTAAAATGAATCTCGGATGCAGTTGTATTTATGGTGTCGGCGATTATTTTCTTGAAACCTTCAATTTCTTCGGATATGGAAGAACCGCCCATTACGAAATCCTTGGGAAAATAGAATTTTTCCCGCAGATATGGCAACATTTCCTCGATCACTTCAGGTGCAGGTTGAGAGGTCAATCAATTATCAAGATAGATTTTATTCATTCCTTCTCCTTGATCTTGGCTATAATTTGAGCTAAATTTATCGAATCAAAATACTTCTCCAGATCTTTGTTAATATCATTCCAGACTTCATTAATACCACATGGTAATGCTTTGCAATGTACGTGGTTATAGTGATATCGATAGCAATTCTGTTGTGAGATCTGATCATCAACAGCAGTTATTATATCTTTTAGAGAAATCTGGGTTTGGTGCCGGGAAAGTAAATATCCCCCCTTAACACCATGTACGCTTTTTACCAGATTATGCTGTTTTAATTTTCTGAATAATTGTTCAATATATTTTGGAGGTAAATTCTGATTTCGGCAAATTTCAGAGATTGGTATGGGCTTGTCGTTCTTTACAAGAGCAAGTTCAGACAAGGCTCTCAAAGCATAATTTGTTTTTGTAGAAATATGCATTAAACCTCCATTGGATATAACATAGTAAAATAGTATGATTTAGCAAGGTATTTTTGAGGGAAAAGAGTAAAAATGTTAGAAATCGAAAATTTACATGCCGGTTATAGTGATACTGAGGTACTTCACGGGATTAGCTTGAAGTTTTCTCAGGGTGATTTCTGTGCAATTCTAGGCCCCAATGGAGCTGGAAAATCCACCATTTTTAAAACTTTGATCGGGTTATTAACCTATAAAGGCAGGATATTGATAAGTGACAGAGAATTGAAATCCTGGAATCGTCTGCAGTTAGCGAGGAAAATATCGATCATCCCTCAGGAAATGCAATTACAATTTGATTATAAAGTAATAGATCTAGTCCTGATGGGAAGATTTCCTTATTTAAAATACATGCAGAATTATTCACTTCAAGATTACGAGATTGCAGAAAGAATAATATTTCAACTTGATATCGAAAAACACAGGAATACATTATTTTCGAAACTGAGTGGCGGTGAAAAACAAAGAGTATCAATTGCCAGAGCTCTGGTTCAGGATACAGAGATACTTTTAATGGATGAAGGCTTGTCCGGATTGGATATTAATCATCAACTGGGAATAATGAAAATTCTGAAAAAAATAAATGAAAATGATAACCGATTGATCATTTTGGTTTCTCATAATATAAATCTGGCTTCAGATTATTGTGACAGGATTATTATGCTGAAAACCGGGAAAATCCTGAATGATGGCAAGCCGGAAGAGATCGTTAACAGGAAGGTTTTAAACGAGCTTTATGAGGCTGACCTTGCAGTTGTGATAAATCCTCTCTCCGGGAAACCAAATCTTGTCTATCCGGGAAAATAATGAAAAAGATAATTTTTTCATCTGTTTTTGTCCTATTCATGGTTCTTCATGGTCTGAATATGATGTTAACAGTCTATGATGAGAACCGGATACCAGTGGAAGATGTAATCGTCCGGACAGATGAAAGAATCTATCGCTCCAATAATCAGGGCAGAATGTTAATTTCCGAAGATGATGCCAATACAAATGTTGTTATTCATAAGATTGGTTATCAGGATCAACAGTTCTCTCTTTCAGCTCTACCAGCGGAAATTTATCTGAGGATCAAACCGATCCGGATTACCGGGGAGATTATTAACGAGGAGTTAGAAACCGGAGATTTGTCACATATTACTAACAGGATTTATCTTGAAATGCCTGAGATTAATTATTCTATCCCTGATCTCATTTATAACAATACAGGATTGAATATTCAGGGTTCAACTCTGACCGGAGAAAGGGTCGTGTTAACTAAACCGGGTTTTGAAGGCAGGCACACTCTGGTTCTTCTGGACGGGATTCCCTTGAATACATTGGGACAGAGTTTTGATCTATCATCGATTCCTGCTGACATTATCTCCAGTATTGAGATCCTCGATCCAGGATCTTCTGAAGCCGGATCAGGAGCAATGGGAGTTATCATTAACCTAAAAACGAGGGATAGGGAAGAGTTTAGAAAGCTCAAACTATCACAATCTTTTGGTTCTTTTGGTCTCAACAGCAGTAGTGTTAATCTTTCCGGATACTGGAAAAACCAGCATTTCTTTGCCAGTATGTCACGGAGTTATACAAGAAATGATTTCAAGTACGAAGCTAAAGAATATTGGGATAATCCCGATTCCCTGAGAACTAGAAAATACAATGATAAAAAAAACTGGGATATACTTTTCAATACAACAGGAAGATTCCAGAATTTTATTTTAAAGTATCAATTTCTTTATCAGGATTTCTTTAAAAAATTACCAGGTCCGACTAATAATCCTGACCTATACAAAAATAGTCGTCTGAAAAGGGAAAGTATACGTCATCAGTTCAGTTTTGAGAGATATCTCAATCAATGGCTTTGGAAATCTCAGATCTATTATTTCGATACTTATTCTACTTATGATAATACTCTGATCGAAGAACCCTGGAGTAATTTTGATATTTACTATCTCCATAATAAACAAACAACCAGACAATCAGGTCTGAAACTTTCCGGAGAGAATACAAAAATCAATCCCGAGATCAGATTGGGAACCTTCTATAATAAAGAATATTTTACTTATGAAGATCTCAGAGATAACGAGAATTTACTGAATAAAATCCGGGAAAATATGGCTGTTTTCGTGGATCTTACATTGAACAAGGAAATCCATGACTTTGAGATAAAATTAAATGCGGGCAGTCGTCTGGAGAAAGTATCTGATTTCAATTGGTTTCAGACCTGGAATATAAATCCTGAAATTAAATTCCGGAATCTGATTAATGTCACACTGGGTGTATCCACAGGCGAGGGATTAACTGTTCCTTCGATTTATGATCTCTACTGGCAGGGAGATACACAGACATTGGGTAATCCTGATCTAACCCCGGAAACAGTTCAGACAGTACTTGGTTATCTAAAACTGAATTATGCCAGAAACACAGTAAAATTTTCTATGCGAAGTGATGATATTGAAAATAAGATCCTCTGGATCCCCGATTACAATAAGACTTGGAAACCTATAAACGTTGGAGCTGTTCAGGTTGATAATTTCGAGATTCATTTGCAGACAAATCCCTTTAAATTCCTGGCTTTTGATATTATTTATTCAAAGATCAAGGCGATCGATAAAAGCAGAACATTGGCAGGGGAACCTACTGATTATTATAGTAAAGAACTGATCTACAACCCGGGAAAAATAATGCGTTCGCAATTGAAATTGAATCTGCTGAATTTCGAAATCAGCACTATATACAAATATACCGGCTGTCAATGGACTACTCGGGACCAACTGAGTGATGATAAAAAGCTTTCTGATTATTCACTGCTGGATACAAATATAAATTATCGAGCCGATCTTGATCTGATAAATATTATTTTGCAGATTGAACTTAAAAATATAACTAATACTAGATACGAAATCTATGAATATTCACCGGCTCCGGGATTCAACTGGGAATTCAGTTTATCAACTGACATAGATTTCTAAAATTAAAGGATGTACTATGAAAAAATTATTGATAACGATAATAATACTATTTTTAGTTCTGAATCTGATTGGGATTTTTGCTTATGTTGTGAATTCGGGTAGCGAAACTCTTTCCCGAATTGATCTGGAAAACGAATTTGTTGATAATAATTTTGTATCACTAGGATCAATCCCCAACAGGATAGCTTTGGGTACTGATTTTGCTTTGATAGTGAATTCAGGAGATAATAATATTCAGAAAATCGATCTTTCCACAGGAAATACACTGGCATATATTTATACCGGTCAATCTACAAATCCTTATGATATTATCATAGAAGGTGAATATGCATATGTATCAGCTTCCTTGAATAACAGTATCTTTAAACTCGATATTTCTCAGGAAACAGTTGTGGATGAGGTTGAGGTGGGTAATAATCCTGCCGGAATGGCGATCTGGCAGGGCAAGCTGTATGTTGGCAATACAGATTATGCTTCTAACTATCAGAACTGCAGCGTGTCTGTAATAGATCTAACTACTTTTGCTGTAGAAAATACATTTTCGACTCAACCCAATCCTCAATTTCTGACGGTTTTTAATGATCTGATCCACATATGTTGTACCGGGAACTGGGATCAGATTCAGGGTAAGATCCAGATCTATGATCCAATAACAAACCAGATAGTCACTACTTTTGATATTGGTGGATTTCCCGGTTCTTTCGGAATTCTGGGAAATGATCTGATCTATCTTGGAGATTCTATGAATTCAGGGGTTTACGCTTACAATGGATATACTTATGAAATTATTTACGATTCTTCAAATCCATTTCTGCCGGGAGGATCGACGGTTTCAGCGAACGAAAATATTCTAACTGTTCTCGGAGGTAACTGGGGAGAGAATTTCAACCTCACTATTTATGATTATGATGAGCAATTTCTAACGGAGTATGAAGTCGGTCTTTACTCTACGGATATAAAACTGGGAGAAGAAACAAATATAATTGGGGATAATTATGAAATAAATTGGGGATGCGATCTCCATATAAAAGGTTTTCCCAATCCATACAGAAGCTCTTCCGGAAATTCTGTTACATTTTATATAGGATCTAATCGAGCCTTTAGAGAAGTGGATCTTTCTATTTATGATATTAAAGGGAGAAAAATAAAGGTATTTGAAAACCTGTCATCTCAGGAAGGGCATGTATGGATCGATTGGGATCTTCAAACTGATTGTAACACCAAAATAATCCCGGGTGTGTATTTGTACAGGGTGGAAACGGAAGGATATAAAGTTACGAATAAACTGATGATCCTGAAATAATAATATTTTAGCTAATTATCTAACTATTGAGTTTCCTTTTTTCATTTTCTGGAACTTTCTTAATAAGATCAGAGATGTGATTCCTAAAGCTGTGAACATTCCAACCCAGGTGTAAGTTGGAATAGTACCCAGTTTGTCGAGAGATATCCCAATGAAAGGAGCCAGTATTGCAAATCCCAGACTGGCTGCAAGACTGACCAGCGAAATCACAGTTGCCCTGAATTTATCCTTGATATGATGATTGATATAGAATCGCAACGTTGGGGAATACAATCCCCTTACTATTTGCTGTAGACCAAGGATTAATATTGCAGCGGGGGTAATAATCAGAACGGGTAATAAATAGGATAGAGAAATAATTATCCCCAGGCTGATCAGGATTTTTCTGGGTCTGGTATCGTAGAATTTTCTAACTAGATATTTTGAGGAAAAAGCCGCGACAAGATTGAAGTATAGGAAAATAAATCCAAACAATTTAACATCGATATCTACATGCTTAAAATAGGGTTGATAAAGCCAGAAGGAAGCCCTAAAAGCAAAACCCATCAGGGCAGCAAACATAACTGTCCAGAATATCCGCGGGGTTTTAAAAACAACATTAATACTTTTTAATACATGAATCAGGTATTTATGCTCACTTTTTTTCCTTTCCGGATCGCTGAAACCGAAAGACAAAAAGATCGCAATTACCAGATTTACAATACTTATCCAGAAAGGAAGAAACTTATTATATGAATAAGTTAAGCTACTGATAACCGACCCTATAGCATGCCCCATAAAGACATTAAAAGCAGCCTGACCTTCAATTTTCTGATACTCTTTTTTCCTCTCTAATTTTACCAGACTCTCATACAGGATTGCGGAATCAGCTCCACTGGAAAAAGTCATCCCGATACCAAAAAGGATTTCGGCAAAAATGAAAACATAAAATGATTGGAATATAATATAGATCAATAATCCCGAAGCACAGAAAAAACCACTGCAAACCAGAGATAAATGACGAGAAATTTTATCTGCTATAGCTCCAGTTGGAACTTCGAAAAAGATCACGGCAATTGCCGAAATTGATTGTAAAAGCATGATCTGTGAATAATTTAAACCCTTGAACAGCATATAAGGTATAAGAATTGGACCGATAATAAGCATGTTGAAAAAAAAACGGAAATAGGGATAGAGTTTTACATTCTTTGTCGAATTTTCCTGAAGATTAATCACTATCGGAAATCCTTTTCTTTATGATCCAGCTTACTCGTGAGATGCGTTCCGGTTCTTTTCTCATCAGATTTCTGAATCCCGGGTTTCTACAATTTTCCCGGTGAATCGTTATACCGCGTCCTCTGGTTGTGTAACCCAGAATTGGATCTCCCGGTCGCGGATTACAACATTTGGCAAACCTGACCATTACATTCTCAATATCTTCCAGAGAAATTGATACTTTACCTGGAAAAGAGGTAGAAAATTCAGAAATTTTATCCGGTTTTTCTTCTGTTTCCTTTATTTTATCGATCAGTAGATCCTTTTCTTCAGGAAATAAAACGTCTTTAATTTCCTGAAAGTCCAGGCTGCCCTTGCCTAATTCAGCAAAAAAAGTCCTGAGATCATTATATTTCAGGCTTCTTGCCAGTTTAATAATGTCCTGTTCATGTTTAAACTTAACCGGCAATTTACGGATTCTCTTATAGAATAATTCCTTTCCCAGTTGGACATCTTCCTGCAGATCTACCATTCGAAAATGTGATCTTACTTTTTGCCGGGCTTTAGCTGATTTCAGGATCTTGATCCAATCCCTGCTTGGCTTTGCCTGTGGAGATGTCAGAATTTTGACGACATCTCCGGACTTTAATTCTGCACGGATAGTCTTATGCTTACCATTTATGAGGGCTCCGATACAATGAAAACCAACTTCAGAATGGACTTTGAAGGCAAAATCGAGAGGAGTGGAATGTTTTCGTAGTTTAATATATTCATTCTCGGGGGTACGAACTACTATTATATCAGGATACAGGTTTAATTTAAGAGAATCAAGAAATGACAATGAATCAAAGGATTTCTGGTTCTGTAATAATGATCTGATCCAGATCAGTTGTTTATCAAAGGAGTTCTGCACTTTATCGATAATAACTTCACCTTTGCGGTTGAAGAATTTACGGTAATTCAACTCTTTGTATTGCCAGTGGGCGGCAATACCCTCCTCTGCTATCAAATGCATTTCTTTCGTACGGATTTGAACTTCAATCTTGTGGTTTCTTTTATCTAGAACGATGATATGAAGAGAACTGTAATTATTCGATTTCGCTTTAGCGATATAATCTTTAAAACTATTCTCTAAGTAGGAAAATTTTGTCTGAATGATGCCAAGGATTTTATAACAATCTTCAATGGATTCGACGATGATCCTGAGCCCCATCAGATCTAAGATCTCATCTAATTTTATACCTTTTATCTTATTCTTGCGATAGATACTGTAAAAATGTTTACTTCTGCCTGAAATTTCTCCTTTGATTTTATTATCTGTAAGGATCTTTCTGAAGTTGTTTTTGATCCTGTTTAAATATCCTTCCCGTTCATGTTTTTTCAAAGTCACCAGCTTTACGATCTTACGATATTCCAGGGGATGCAGGATTTTAAAACTGAGATCCTCTAATTCCCACTGAATTTTAGCCAGACCGAATCTATTGGCGAGAGGAGCATAGATATCCATTGTTTCCCGAGCTATCCGGAGTCGTTTGTTTTCATTGAGAAATTCGAGAGTACGCATATTATGCAATCTGTCAGCCAGTTTTATTATAATGATCCGGATATCTTTTGTTATTGAAATCAGTAATTTTCTGTAGTTTTCCGCTTGTAGTTTCTGCCTTTTATCACTGCTTTTGTAAGTATATTTCTCAATTTTTGTTACTCCATCTACAAGCTGAGCAATCTCATCTCCAAAAGTATTTATGATATCTTTTCTCTGATATTCCGTATCTTCCAGAACATCATGCAGCAAACCAGCAACCAGGCTGGGAGTATCCATGTTCATTGTTGCCAGAATAAAGGACACATTGACCGGATGGATCAGAAATTGTTCCCCGGATTTCCGGGTTTGACCTTTATGAGCTTTTCTGGCATAAAGACAAGCTTGCTTTAAGATCTCATGATCAATCTCGGGATTGATCCTTTGAACACTGGATATAAAATCGTCAGGTTCAATACAATCGAATTTCATTGCTGCTCCAATAAATCTTATGCATCTAATTACAATCTAAAATCCACTGTCAAGTGTCATCAATGAGTTCTGCATAATTTTCACCTCACCTTCAGTTTTCGTTACGATTTCTAGAAACTTCCACCCATCCCTCGAAAAATCTGATAGTTATATAGCGTAACAGGTTTAAGAAAAAAGGAATTAATTTAATAAAATGTCATATGTAAGTAGTTAAAAGAAATTCTAAAGATTTTATTCATCGCGAACGAAAAGAAAAATATTATAATTTGAAATGCTTTCTTTTTCTTAAAAACGGCATAATACAAATTGCGTTAAGAAATTGGCAATAAGCAAGCGTTAAGAAAAATCTACTGTTTGAGTTGTTTTGAATTTCTTTCATAGAAGCCATTTAGGAAATAACGAGTTCAGATTTTTTAGTGGTGTTTGCCAATTTTAGTAATTTGTGTTCGCCGGGAGTTTTTCTTTGCTTCGTTTCTTTTGTCGAAACAAAAAAAATGAAGAGTAATACTCTAAGTATAATCTTCTTGCTATTCTTTAGAATATAAAGGATTCAATGATTCTGAAATTTTTTCGGGGGTTGCATGCTAGGAACTACGACATGACAGGCAATCCTCTCCTAAAAAGAGAGGAAGTTAGAATCCCCATTCTTATTATAGGAGAAGGAATTAAGGGATGAGGTTGCTTTAATGAAATTGAGGTTAATAGAGAAAATATCTAAAATTCAGCGATTTTGTAGAACTCTTAAGTGTCATCAAGATCAGAAGGAATACAAACTGAAAATAATTTATCTCTGAACTTGATCCTGGTAGTAAAAAAAACTTGCATGAAAAAGTGAAATGGCAGGTTATGACAAAAAATCTGGAGGAATTATGCAGAATAGAATACATAATTTCAGCGCTGGTCCGGCAGTGTTACCGGAAGAAGTATTGCAGGAAATCCAGGAGGAGATGATCAGCTATAGGGGTCATGGTTTATCGGTAATGGAGATGAGTCATAGATCTAAGGTTTATCAGGGAATAATTGATGATGCCTGTGATGATGTTAATGAAATTTTATCACTCGGAAATGAATATGAAGTCCTGTTTCTTCAAGGTGGAGCAAGCACTCAGTTCTATATGATCCCCTTGAATTTATGTGCTGATGATAAAGTTGCAAACTATGTAAATACTGGAGCCTGGGCAACAAAAGCATTGAAAGAAGCTGAAAAAATAGGCAAGAAAATACACATAGCTGCCAGTTCTAAAGATAAGGATTTCACTTACATACCGAAAGAGTTCTCTATTTCAGAAAATGCGGCTTATGTTCATATTACCACAAATAATACGATCAGAGGTACGGAATACAAGATTGATCCTGACACTAACGGTATACCCCTTATTGCAGATATGTCTTCTAATATCATGAGTAAACCCATAGATATTAAAAAATATGCACTTATTTATGCCGGTGCCCAGAAAAACATTGGTCCTGCTGGTACAACTCTGGTTATTATCCGTAAAGATATGATTGACAAAATCAATCCCGGACTACCTACGATGATGGATTACAATACTCACATTGATAAAGGATCGATGTTCAATACACCTCCGTGTTTTGCCATTTATGTTACCGGTAAGGTCATCAGGTGGATATTGAATAAAGGCGGATTGAAAGCAATGGCGGAAATAAACAGAGAAAAAGCCGACTATATCTACAATATTCTGGACAATTCAGATTTCTATCGGGGTACTGTTGTAAAAGAGGACAGATCTTTAATGAATATACCATTCAGATTACCGAGTGAAGAATTGGAAAAGAAATTCATAGCAGAAACGATGGAAATGAATATGCTCAATCTTAAAGGACATCGTAGTGTAGGTGGATGCCGGGCTTCTCTATACAATTCACAACCTATGAAAGCGGTTCAGGATCTAGCTCAGTTTATGCTGGATTTTGAAAAGAAAAATAAGTAGATATCAAAGGCGATCATGGTCGCCTTTTTAATCTTATCAGTAAATGAATCAGGAAAATAAGATCACACTGGCTGCGTTTTATACTGCCCTGGCAGCGTCTATCTATATCATCGAGAGCCTTATTCCCCGGCCCTTACCTTTTCTGAAATTCGGGTTGGCCAATGTTATAATATTGCTCCTACTTTACAGATACAATCTGGGATTTGTACTTACTGTGGCTGTTGGCAAGACAATTTTAGGTAGTTTAATTATTGGTACTCTGATCAGCCCGACAACAATTATGTCACTTTCGGGAGGATTGGTGGCTCTATTGATCATGTTCACCCTGATCAATATGAAATTAGGTTTGAGTTTAGTCGGTGTAAGTATAGCTGGAGCAGTATTTCATAACCTTACCCAACTGGTTGTTGTCAGGATAATTCTTGTCCAAGAAAATAAGATATTTTATTTGACGTCCCTGCTAATAATTTTGGGAATAGTAACTGGTATTATAACAGGATTTCTGGCATTTATCATAAATCAAAAAATTCGGGGTAAATTACTGATATGAAAAATAGAGTTATCAGGATATTATGTATCTTCTGCATCTTGTTTGTTCTAATAACAGGTTTATTTTTTGGATTATTCCACTATTTCAGTAAAGAGTTGCCACCGTTATCAGAATTGCAGCGATATGAAATGAAGGTCGGATCCGAAGTTTATGATCGTTATGATAATATGGTCTATATATTTTCTGTAGAGAAAAGACAGTTAACCAATCTTGACGAATTACCTGAATATCTAAAACAGGGTATTGTTGCTGTTGAGGACAAAAATTTTTATCGACACTGGGGAGTTGACCTTATCAGTTTTATGCGGGCAATACTTGTTGATATTCGACAGGGTAGACTGGCTCAAGGTGCCAGCACGATAACACAGCAATTAGCCAGAAATATGTTCCTTACACTGGATAAAACCATCCCCAGAAAGATAAAGGAGTATCTGCTTGCAATCAAGATCGAGAAACACTATTCCAAAGATGAGATCCTGGAGATGTATCTTAACAAATCACCCTTCGGTCCCGGATTATACGGAGTAGAAGTGGCCGCATCCAAATATTTCAATAAAGAGGCTAAAGAACTATCCGTTTCGGAGGCAGCATTGCTCATCGGAATGCCACAATTGCCGAGTGGATATTACCCTTTTCGATATCCGGAAAGAGCTTTGCGAAGAAGAAACTTTGTACTGAAGAGAATGCTGAATGAAAAAGTTATCAACGAAGAAGAATATCAGCTTTCGGTTGCAGATTCTCTGAATCTCTATATAGCTAAAAGCGATCAGGGTTCATCAGATTATTTTATCGAGCATATCAGACGGATCCTGGAAAAAAAATACGGTACGACCCAGTTATTTACCGGAGGATTGAAAATCTATACAACACTCGACCCTGAGTTACAGGTATATGCTGATAGTATGCTGAACAAGAAGTTGATCGAGTTTGAAAATAAAAACGATTATGAGTTTAAATACGAAGACTTTCCAGCTGATACTATCAATATTAAAACCCCTTATGTTCAGGGCGGTGTATTTTCTATTGAACCTGAAACCGGTTATGTCAGGATATTAATCGGAGGCAGGAATTTCAATCATAGTAAACTTAACCGGATAATGCAATCTAAAAGACAACCCGGTTCTGCTTTTAAACCTATTGTTTATACAACTGCTCTCGTGAACGGATATACATTGGCTACGATCATTAAGGATGAACCAACTTGTTTTATTCAGTCAGACACCCTATTCTGGAAACCGAAGAATTATTCCAGAAAATATTTTGGTTATACACGGATGAGAATAGCATTGAAAAAATCCCGTAATGTGTATACTGCCAGGATGATCTATGATGTCGGTCCTGATAAAGTGAAGATACTTGGTCAGAGGTTTGGTCTGACTACTCCGCTTTACCCATATTATACTCTGTCCGTTGGTGCTATCGAAGTTTTTCCATTTGAATTGATCTCTGCTTACACTACTTTTCCTAATTTGGGAGAACGGGTTAAACCAATTTTTATCAGAAGGGTTGAAGATGAAAAAGGTAAGATATTAGAATCAACAGAAACGGAAAAGATCAGGGTTATAGATGAAAAAACCGCTTTCCTGATGACATCCCTTGTACAATCAGTAGTAGATGATGGTACCGGTATAGGTATCAGATGGAGAGGATATAAATGGGAGGCTGGTGGTAAAACAGGAACAACGGATGATTATCGTGATGCCTGGTTCATCGGATTTAACCGTAAACTGGTTACTGGAATCTGGGTTGGTTTTGATGATAACACTTCTCTTGGTGAAGGTCAGAGCGGGGCTGTTGCAGCATTACCAGCCTGGCCATATATAATGAGAGAAGCAATATACCTTGATTCCCCTCTCGATAACCAGGGACGACCGATCGTAGATGGTTCGAAATATAGTTTTATTAAACCCGAGGGTATTATCGAGATTACTATTTCCAAAGAAACAGGATTATTACCAAAAAGCATCTATGAAGACACTATTCCCGAGTATTTCATTTCAGGTACAGAACCAACTCCACTTTCTGACAGCCTTGATTATAATTTCTATCCAACGATCTATCGGGAAAATGAAATGGATTCTCTTGTATATGATCTTGGCGGAAGACGTTATATCTACCCTGATTCTATTCGTTATGAAGAAACTTTCCCGGATACGAACCATCCTGATTATATGGTTCTGAAACCGGAACATGTTCCAGATCCGATAGATCTCACCGGAGCTCATATTATTAAATACAAACGTTATGTAACAAGACCTGATAGTCTTCTAATCAACCAGCCCCCCTGGTTCACTGTAGTAGATTCGCTCGATCCGATCGACCTGCTGATTGAGGAATTGATAAAGGCTGAATAGTGTTTTTAACTTTTTTATATATATTTATTGGGATAAATGTATGCATATATTTCATCTTCCTGATCGTTTTTTACAGAGGATCATCTCGAAAATTATCCCTGGCGAATTTTGAAAAAAAGAAAGTTTCGGTTATCATAGCTGCCCGGAATGAAGAAAAGAACCTGTCCGGATTACTAACAGGTCTGGTTAATCAGAGTTATCCCCAGGAACTGATAGAGATCATTGTGGCTGATGATGGTTCGGAAGATAATACTGCAGGGGTAGTGACCGAATTTTCCCGGAAATGGTCGAATATTAGACTTCTCCCTGTGCAAAACAGATCTGTGTCTGTCTCTTTTAAAAAAAATGCACTTGGACAGGCTATTGATGCCAGTTCAGGTGAGATCATCATCACTACTGATGCAGATTGCACAGTTGGAAAATACTGGATTCAGTCTTTCGTTTATTTATTTGATACGGATATTGCTATGGTCGCGGGTTTCTCCAGGACAAACATAGAGTTTTCACCTGCTACCAGTCTTGTCCAGAAATATGAACATTTTGATTTCAATGCAATGTTTCTGACTGCAGCGGCAGCGATCAACAGCGGTCTTTATTTTTCCTGCTCGGGACAGAATTTGGCTTATACCAGAGAAGCTTTCCGTAAAGTGGGAGGATTCAGTAGTATTCTTCATATTGAATCAGGAGATGATGTTAACCTGATGCAATTGTTTCGGAAGAAGCATTTCAAGATCATATTCAATAGTAATTCTAAAAATTTCATAAAAACAAGACCGGTTTGTAGTTGGAAGGATTTGCTCAATCAGAGAAGCAGATGGGCATCTAATATGAAGTGGCAACTTATCCTGAATCCTGTGTTTTTTATCTATCTGATCAGTGTATTTGTCACTACTCTGATACCCTTTGTACTGATTTTTCTGTATCCTTTTTATGCTATTATAATACTGGTTTTAAAGTTAATTATGGAATATAATTTTCTAAAAAAAAATTATATAAAGTTCATCCTGGAAAAAAAAGTATTGAGTTTTTATCCATTATGGTTTATTTTACAACCGGTATATATTTTATCTGTCAGTATGATGGGTTTGTTTGATGTTTATAAGTGGAAGAAGTAGATATTAAATAGGAAAAAAGTAGGGAGGTCGTATGCTTGATCCAAAAAGATTTATCATAGTTGCTTTATTGGCCATTTCTTTGATTTTTCTTGTGGCTGAGGATGATTTTGAAAACTGGGCAGATCAACAAAACCAGAGCTTCTCGGATTATAAACAAGCTCAGGACAAAGCATTTGCAGAATTTCTGGAAAAAGAATGGAAAGATTTTAAACTTTTTAAGGGTGAAATTTTCGATGAAACGCCCAAACCGGTTGAAATGCCGGTCAGCGAAGTAAAAACCATGGAGAAATTACCGGATACCGGAATTGTAGAGGATGTGAAAATCAAAGCAGTGGTTCTCGAACAGGAAGAAGCTGAGGAAAAACACTTTATTGCTTTTGTGGAAAAAGTGGAAGATGCCGATATTGTTCTGGAATACTGGGGAAAACCGGTTAGGCTCAAATATATAGAAAAACTGACTTATAAATTAAAAAAACCCTTTGATCATAAAGATATTGCAAGGTTCTGGAGGGAAGTGAGTAAAACAAATGAAGAGATTTTTCTCAAACAATTGGGAGAATATAAAAAAGAGATGCAGTTAAATGACTGGGGTTATTGCCTGCTTCTGAATGAGATCGGCAAGAAAATATCTTCCAATTCTAAGCCCATTACAAAACTATTTGTTTGGTATATGCTGACGAAAACAGGATTTGATACTAAAGTAGGATATAATAAAGATAATCTTTACCTGATGATATCCTCCAATGATAAGATTTATGGCGTACCCTACCTTACTTTTAATGATAAGAAATTCTTTATTGTTTCTTTCGGGAAAAAAGAAAAGGTTACAGGTTCGATCTTCACATATGATGGTGACTACCCGAATTCTGATAATAATCTGGAACTGGATCTGACAGAATCACCACGCCTGAAAGAGTCTATTGTTAAAAAAGATCTGCATTTTAAATATAGTGGAAAACAGTATGATCTGACGATCCATTATGATCAGAGTACAGCCAAGTATCTGGCAAATTATCCCACTACAAAACTGGATATATATTTTAGAGCTCCCCTTTCGCCAAAAGCTTATGCATCTCTTGCCCGGGAATTAAAGCCCTTGTTAGTCGGGAAAAGTCAGGCAGTAGCGGTTAATATTCTGTTGAGATTTGTTCAAACAGCCTTTGCATATAAAACCGATGGTGAACAATTTGGCAGGGAAAAGAGCCTGTTCACCGATGAAACTCTTTTCTATCCCTACTCGGATTGCGAAGACAGATCGATATTGTTTGCCTATCTTGTTCGTAATATGCTGGGTATTGAAGTTATAGGTCTTAATTACCCGGGACATATCACAACAGCCGTCAGGTTTGATGTTTATGTTAAGGGTGATGCTGTGAAATACAAAGGTGTGAGATACTTGATCTGTGATCCTACTTATGTTAATGCTAACATCGGAAGATCGATGCCTCAATTGAAGGGAGTAAGACCGAAGTTGATCAAAATCTGAAACGGAGAATTTTGAATGAACTACATAATCTTTGATGATAATAAATGGATCAATTTTTTCCCGATAACACTGACACGCCCTGTTTTCGATTTAAGATCGGGGATTTTAAAATTGCGACAAAGGATAAAGAGTTTTTTCGGATTTGATACAGATAATTATGTAATCTCGAATTATCTGTTGGATCTGTATCATCAAAGACATCCAGATTGGATTCTTAATAAATTGAAAAATGAAAGAACCCTTTTCATTAACAGTAGGATTAGATTTGATCAGCAAACCGTAGATATGATAAACAATCTGGAACTGAACAATTGTCTGGTAAATGAGGAAGACATCCTTGCTGCACTTTTTCAGCCCGATGTATCTGAGATAAGCTCCGAGAATGTCCTTGACCTGTTCAAGGATCTGAATCGGACCAGGATCAATATTCGAAGTTGGCAATCTAACTGGGAATTGATTTCAGAAAATCGATCCAATATCGAAAATGATTTTGCGGATTTTTTTTATGACAAGGAGAATTATTTTGAAACTGAACTGGGAATTACTGTTATTAATCCTTATAATATCTGGATAGGTGAGGATACAAAGATAAAACCGGGTGTTGTAATCGATGCAAGCCAGGGTCCGGTAATTCTGGATGAAGGCGTGAACATTCTACCCAATGCAGTTATCATCGGTCCTGTTTACATTGGCAAAAAAAGTGTGATCAAGGCTGGAGCCAGGATTTACGAGGGTACTTCGATAGGTCCTTTGTGTAAAATCGGTGGAGAAGTCGAAGGGACCATTTTTCAGGGTTTTACTAATAAACAGCATGAAGGATTTTTAGGGCACAGTTTTCTAGGTGAATGGATCAATATTGGCGCAGGTACAAATAACAGTGATCTGAAGAATAATTATGAGAACGTGAAAATGTATTTTTATCCCAGCCAGACACAAATAACGACTCCGGAAATTTTCCTGGGAACAATTATTGGAGATCATACTAAGACGGCTGTTAATACTACGATCAATACAGGCACTGTTATTGGTGTCGGTTGCAATTTGTTCGGTCGGGAGGTTTTTAAAGATCATATTCCATCCCTGAGTTGGGGTACAGGTCAGGAATTAAGAGAACATAATCAGAAAAAATTTCTGGAAACAGCAGGACTCGTCAAAAATAGAAGAGATATGGCTTTTTCAGAAGAGGATAAAAAATTTTTCAGAAACATAAAAAATATGGAACAACTTGAAATTTGATCATTTCAAGTATGATAAGAGGATAAATAATGCAGGAATTTGTAGAAGTGATTTTCCGATCGGACAGGATTGGATATTTTGTTAATCAGAAAGATCTGGAACTAATACCTGACACAGATGTTGTAGTAAAAGTGGAACGCGGGGAAGACATTGGCAGAGTCAATAATTCAAGCTATTATGATGACGGACTGACCACAAAATATGAAAAGGGAGAAATCGAAAAGGTCTTAAGGATCGCTACTGAACAAGACCTGAAACAGTTGGAAAAAGTCAAAATAAAGGAAAAGGAAGTTCAGGATAAATTCCTTAGTATGGTAAAGAAACATCCCTTTGAAATGAAATTACTGGATGCTATATATCAGTTGGATGGTAATAAACTGACTTTTTTCTTTACTGCCGAGGGTAGAATTGATTTCAGAGAATTTGTTCGGGAACTGGCAACGGAATTCAAAACCAGGATAGAACTTCATCAATCTTCCGGAAGAGAAGATGCGAGAAGATTGGGTGGTCTGGGAATGTGTGGTAAATCCTATTGCTGTGTTTCCTTCCTGAAAAAATTCAACCAGGTAACGATCCAGATGGCTAAAGATCAGAATCTGATCAGTAATCTGTCCAAGATTTCCGGTCCCTGCGGTAGATTGCTATGCTGTTTACATTATGAAGAGGATTTTTATCTGGAGAAACAGGAGAAATTTCCTCGACTGACCGATAAAATAACTCATAAAGGGATTAACATGTACGTTTCCAAAAATGACTATTATAATGATAAAGTATACCTGTCATCTGAAGATAATGATAACATCATTCTGTCTCTGGATGAGTATAACAAACTGAAAAAAAAGAGATAAATGAAACAGCATCTGCTCGACTTTCATCCCCTGGAATTAGAGCAATATCTGACGACCCTCGGTGAAAAAAATTATAGAGTAAAACAGATCACCAATTGGATTTTCAGAAACTATTCAATCGATATAGATCAGATGACAACTCTTCCCAGGAGTTTAAGGGAAAAGCTAACTGATGATTTGACTTTTTTCATGCCTGAGATCATTAAAGAGCAGTTGTCTCGGGATGGAACCAGGAAATTTCTGTTGAGATTGTACGATAATGCTCAGATCGAAATGGTCCTTATACCTTACAAAGAAAAGAATACTCTTTGTGTATCTTCTCAAGTAGGATGTTCCAGGGAATGTCAATTCTGTGCTACAGGTAGTCTGGGGCTGGTCAGAAACCTGGAAACTTATGAGATCCTGGTTCAGATTCTCTTGGCAAAGAGAATTCTAAATGATAAGAAGCTGACCAATATTGTATTTATGGGCATGGGGGAACCACTCGATAATTATGACAATCTGATCAAAGCAGTAACGATTCTACAGCATGATCTGGGATTTAAGTTCAGCCCCAGAAGAATCACATTGTCTACAGTCGGGATCATTCCCAAAATTGATAAATTAAGTGAGTCAGGATTGAAATTGAAGCTTGCTGTATCTCTGAATTCGGCTATCCAGGAAAAAAGAGAAATAATCATGCCGGTCGCAGTGAAATATCCTTTAAAAGAATTGAAAAAATCTCTTCTCAACTTCAGTAAGAAAAATCCTTATCGGATAACCTTTGAATATGTAATGATCAAAGATTTCAATATTTCCCGGGAAGATGCTCTGGCTTTAAGAAAGTTTATTGGCGATATTTCAGCAAAAGTCAACCTGATAAAATGGAACCAGATCGAAGGTTATTCCATCGAATCACCTGATGAAAAAGAGATAGACAATTTTATTAATCTACTTTTACCTGCATCTAAAGCGATAACATTCAGAAAAAGCAGGGGTACTGATATCAAAGCTGCTTGTGGTCAATTAGCTGCGGAATATGTTTAGTTTGAGGTGATTATGATCGATGCGAAAAATATAGCAAAAATGATAGATCATACCGAACTTAATCCACATTCAGGGAAAAAGAAAATTACTAATCTGTGTAATGAAGCAAAGACTTTCGGTTTTCTGGCAGTCTGTGTAAATCCGGTTAATGTTTCTCTTTGCCGGGAATTGTTGTTGGGAAGTAAAGTTAAACTCTGCTCAGTGGTCGGATTTCCTCTGGGCAGTTCTCGAAGCAGGATTAAAGCTCTCGAAACTGAGCAGGCAGTAAAAGACGGTGCAGTTGAAATCGATATGGTCATGAATGTCGGTGCTCACAGAGATAAAAGGTACGATTATGTTCTTCAGGATATTAAAACAGTTGTTCAAGCCAGTGGAAATGCTCTGGTAAAAGTCATCCTGGAAACCTGCTATTTAATGGATGATGAAATTGTCAGAGCTTGTGAGCTGGTTATGGAAGCAGGAGCTGATTTCGTTAAAACCTCGACTGGGTTTGGTGCTTTTGGTGCTTTTCCCGATCACATCCGGCTGATGAGAAAAACTGTGGGAC
>JAUVIJ010000102.1 GCA_030592835.1 Candidatus Cloacimonadota bacterium
AGTGGTGAATAACCCATCTCTTCTGCAAAATTCTGGCCTTCATGCAGCATCCACCAAACCAGATCAGCAGTATTTTTTGCTCTAATCCTGTTTCCAAGGTAATCCAGGTCTTTATAAAGAAGAAGCCAGGAAAAACTACTGATTGGATAACCCTGTTCGGATTCAGGATCAATCAGCAGGATTCTGGTATCGTCAGGTAAATCTATATTTGCAGCCATACTTACGGATTCGGGATCGGGATATATAAAATTACCGGCTTTGTTTTGAATTTTTGCAATTGCCATATTATTACTTTGAGCATAAATTTTTTCAAGATATCCAATAGCCCCAACAAATTTATTGATCTTGGCAGCCACTCCAAAATTGCCTTTTACTTTATCACCCACAATCCAGTTAATTTTTTTTCCATTACCGATAGATTTAGCCCAGTTTTCATCGACTCTACTCAGATATTCAGTAAAGATTTTAGTCGTACCACTGGCATCTGATCTGACTATTACCGTTATCTTCTCTTTTTGTAAAACAATATCAGGATTGATCTTTTGGATTCGAGGATCATCCCATTGCTTGATTTCTCCTTTGAAAATTTTTGCCAGAATCTCTGGTGATAAATTCAAGGTATCTGCAATATCCAGATTATAACTGATCGCAACTGCTCCAAGACAAATCGGGATATGAAGGATTTTCGTATCAGTTTTTAACATATCACTATCTGACAGGAAAGCATCAGTAGCGCCAAAATCAATTTTTCGAGACAGGAATTTTTTAATACCAGTTCCGGAACCAATCGCTTCATATTCAACCTTGATACCTGTTTCCTGATAATATTCAGAGAACATCTTATTATAAAGGGGGAAAGGGAAAGTTGCTCCACCACCAACGATAATTCTATCATCAATATTTGAACATGATAGGAATAAAAGTGGTATTATCAAAATCACTGAAATCTTGAATATTTTCATGTCAAACTCCTTATAATTGGTTCATTTTAAGGGTTCTGCATAATTAGATTAACTAACTCACCCTCGATCCCTCTCCGGCAGCTGCCGGAGGGATGACTTCAATTCCCCTTCTCTTTGCAAGAGAAGGGGTTAGGGGATGAGTTGAATAAAAGATTTTCTCCAAATATTTTTTCATTTTCAATTTTACCCTAATTATGTAGAACTCATTTGGCTCATTTTACGAATTTTACTATTTATCTTAATTATTATAAACCAACATTATTGCCTGTCAAGTCGTAGTTCCGATAAATCCGGACGAAGACTTAAGGCGAGGTCAAAAACACTCTATCATACAGAATTTATACTAACTTTTATTTAAAGTTATAATTATTTTACCTGATCAATAATAGATTTCTTGGTCACTATCCGAAGACTCCGCTTAGATAGGCTTCGGTTCGTTTATCCTTGGGAACGGTGAACATCTTTTTAGTTTCACCAAATTCAACCAATTCTCCCAAATACATAAAGGCAGTATAATCAGAAATTCTTCCTGCCTGGGCTATGTTGTGGGTGACTATCAGGATTGTTACCTGATGCTTCAGGTCAAGGCATAGTTCTTCGATTTTGGCAGTCGATTGCGGATCAAGAGCCGAAGTAGGTTCGTCTAACAGGATAATTTCGGGTTCGTTGGCTAAGGCTCTGGCAATACACAACCTTTGCTGTTGACCTCCGGAAAGGGAAAAAGCTGATTCATGAAGTCTGTCTTTTACCTCATCCCATAAACAGGCATCTCGCAAGCTTTTTTCGACTATCTCGTTGATTTTAGATTTATTGATCCCATGAATATTTAATCCATATGCCGCATTTTTATAAATTGATTTTGGGAATGGATTAGGTTTTTGAAAAACCATGCCGACTTTGGTTCTCACAGAAGTAACATCTGTTTTGGGTTCGTATATATTCTGTTTGTAAAGATTAACATTCCCCGTGATCTTTGTTTCGGGAATAAGATCGTTCATTCGATTAAAGCAGCGGAGAAGGGTTGATTTACCGCAACCGGAGGGTCCGATCAGAGCAGTAACCTTTTTATCATAAACGGGAATATTTACATCTTTAAGAACGTGATTATCACCAAACCAGAGGTTTAATTTTTCTGTATTGATATGAACATTATTTACCATTTTCTCTTTTTCCTTATCTTATATCTTATAATTATTGCAACCCCACTGACAAAAAGAACCAATGCCAGGAGAACAACCGCAGTTCCATATGCAATCGGCATCTGTTTGGCAGCATGACTTCCTTCTGTCATCAAGGCGTATATGTGGTCAGGTAATACCATTACTTCATCAAAAACTGATGTAGGACGAAGTCTGGTGTAAAATGTTGCAGCGGTAAACAGGATCGGAGCTGTTTCACCAGCCACTCTTCCAATACTGATTATCGTTCCAGTGAGAATATTAGGAAGAGCTGTGGGCAAAATTACTCTCAGAATTGTCTGTCGTTCTGTTGCTCCGAGAGCCAGAGATGCTTCCCTGAAATCCCTGGGAACACTTTTAATTGCTTCTTCACTGGCATTGATAATCATCGGCATTGCAAGAACACCCAGAGTGAGTGTTCCTGAGAGGATTGATACATCGAATTTGAATAACTGGACGAACACAGTCAAACCGAACAAACCATAAATTATTGAAGGTACTCCAGCAAGTGTATTGATAGCAACCCTGACGATCCGAACCAACCAGGCAGGTTTAGCATAACTTGTAAGAAATATAGCTGTAAGTACGCCAAGCGGTAGTGCAAAACCGATCGAAAGTATTGTAAGCCAGAATGTTCCGACAATTGCCGGATAGATCCCACCTTCTGTCATGAAACGACGTGGAGATTGGGTCAGAAATTCCCAACTGATCATCTTGCCACCTTTGGCAAAGATCACATAGAGGAATACAAGGAGGAATATGAATGTTATGGCAATGAATAATCTAAGGACATTTACACCGATAAAGGCTTTAATTTTTCGAATATTCATTGCGATTTCTTCCTGTTAATAAAGAATTCTGTAATCAGAATGGAGAGAAAAGTAATCAGAAACAGAACGATAGCAATTCCGAACAAAGCATGAAAGTGGGGGCTACCGATCACAGTTTCTCCCATTTCGGCTGCAATAGTAGCAGGCATGGGTCTTACGGGTTGGAATATATTACTAGGAATTTGAGCTGCTCCACCCGCAACCATCAAAATGACCATTGTTTCACCGACTGCTCGTCCAAATCCCAGCATCACACTGCTGAGGATTCCGGATTTCGAAGCCGGTACAACAACTTTGATGATCGTTTCCCACTTATTTGCACCGAGAGCAAAAGAAGCTTCTCGCAAATTCTTTGGAACAGTTGATAAAGCGTCTTCCGATAAACTGGAGATGATCGGTACCACCATTATACCAAGAATAATCGAAGCCGAAAAAACATTCAGTCCTGTAGGAATACCAAAAACCTTGATCATCATGGGGGAGAGAAAAGTCATACCAAAAAGACCGTATACAACCGAAGGAATTCCTGCTAATAACTCGATGATAGGTTTAAGGATCTCTCTTCCCCTGGGGCTGGCGATCTCGGAAATGTAAATGGCGGAACCTAATCCCAGAGGTAAGGCAATGATCAAAGCTCCCAGAGTGACATACAATGATCCAATGATTAATGATAATATCCCAAAATCAGGAGGATCATGAGTCGGATGCCAGGCTGTATTAAAAATGAAATCTTTGATCTTAACAAAATTAAATAGAGGTAATCCTTCTAAAAAGATACTGGCTATTATTCCGAATAAAAACAGGATCGTGAATAGAGATGCGATATAAGTTACACTTTTAAAAGCATTTTCCTTGAATTTATTCATTGACTAAACCTGAATTTATTTGATCCTGATATAACCTTGTTCTTCCACGATTTGCTGCCCTCTTTCGGATAAAATAAAATCGATAAAATCCTGAGCCAGCCCTTTGGAAGTTTCAGAGGTATACATATAAAGTTTGCGGGTTAATACATACTTATTTTTCTTAACAGATCGTTTAGAAGGGTAAATTCCATTAATTTTTAATAGTTTTAGCTTATCGTTCACATATCCGATTCCCACATATCCTATTGCTCCAGGTGTATAACTGATATTAGTAGCGACTGCATTATTAGATGCCAGCATTAAAGCTTCCGATGTAACTCGTTCTTTAATCAGGACAATTTCATTGAACACGGCAAAAGATCCCGAAGGAGTATCTCTTGAAACAACGACGATCTTAAAATCCGGTCCACCTAATTCCTTCCAGTTTTTGATCTTGCCGGAATAGATATCCTGCAATTGATCAAGGTTCAATTCATCTACTGTATTATCCGGATGAATGATGATACTGATGGCATCGAGAGCGATTTCAGTTTCGATAAGATCCTGAGAATTTTCTTTAGTAATATCAAGCTCTGAGCTGCTGACTTTCCGAGATGCATTACCAATGTCTATGATCTTGTTTATAGCCGACAAGATGCCAATGCTTGAACCACCACCTCGTATGGAAATATTTATATCCGGATGTTTAAGCATATATTCTTCAGCAGCAGCCTGAACAATAGGCAAAACTGTAGTCGAACCGGCAATTTTAATTTTTACTTTTCCGGTCGAACAAGAAACTAATATCAAGAATATAAATAAGAAAATTATTAATGTTTTCATATTACCTTTTTTAATATAATGAATTGGGAACTTTCTTAAGAAAGTTCCCAAGGTTCAGATTCATCATAGGAGGTTAGTCTACGTTTATGAATCCCTGCTCTTCAACGATTCTTTGTCCTTCAGATGAGAGCACGAAATCGATAAATTCTTTAACTAAACCTTTAGGATTGCCGTTAGTATACATATGCAATGTTCGGGCAATAGGATATTCTTTGGATTGTATAGTCTCTTTTGTAGGCATTATACCATCAATAATTAGAGGTTTTACTTCATCAACCAAATAACCAAGACCGATATAACCAATTCCACCGGGAGTTTGTCCAACTGTTGTTGCAACAGCATTATTGGAAGCCAGCATCAGGGAACCATCTGTAACTTTGGCATTTTGCAGAACTCTACTGTTGAAAACTTCAAAAGTTCCGGAAGATACATCTCTGGAGATGACAACGATCGGCATGTTAGATCCGCCAACATCTTTCCAGTTCTGGATCTTGCCGGTAAAAATATCTTTTGCCTGTATTAATGTAAGTTGAGATATACTATTTTCACTGTTAACAATAATCGCAATACCATCGTTTGCGACAATGTTTTCATAAGGATTAACACCATTTTCACGAGCCTGGGTCAGCTCTTTGGATTTAATATGACGGGAAGCATCACCAATATCAACAGTGCCGGCGATAATGGAAGCGATACCAACAGAAGAACCGCCCCCACGAACAGAGATGTTGACGTCGGGATGCATATCCATATAAGTTTCAGCACAGGCTTGGGCGATAGGAAGGACGGTTGTCGAACCGGCTATGGTTATTTTGTTTCCTTTTCTGGCAAAAACTGGTACTGCTATTAATGTTAGAATAGCAACAATAGTTATTATTTTTCTCATATTAAAATTCCCCTATTTAATTGTTTCTGAAAAGACCCAGCGCAACTGAGCCATTAGTTTATTTACAGGTTCGCTGTCTTCCAATTCATATGAAATTTGTTCGAAGTTAAACTGGATAAAAAGTTTGGGTTTGTTTTTTGAATCTTTCATAATATGATAATTAAAACCGGCAAGGATCAGGCTGGTGCCATCATCATCAACATCGGTATCAGGATCATTGATGTCGTATCTGGCAACCAGATCGATGTTATTGTTAACCTTGAAAACACCCATAGCGGATAAAACGGTTTCTGTGAATTTTTCAAACCCATCGACATTCGGTTTGTCAGTATCCATCATCAAATACTGTGCTAAAATATAAACTGGTCCATAAGCGAATTTACCGACACCAGCCATTTTAGTGTAATCCACTCGATCTTCATTAGGTTCACCATCGATTTCTTCATTTTGTTTGTTTGCCATGTAATATGATCCACCCAGAGTAATACCGGTTACAGGAATTAAGCGAATGTTAATCAGCGGATTAATAGCTACATTGATATCGTCACCTGTTTTTTTGTAACCTTCACCATTATAAGCTGCTATTGCATAAGTACCAAAACCATTTGGAAAATAACCGGAGATACCTAAACCATAATCCGTCGAACTTACTATCTTGTAGAGATCGGAAGGATCTTTTTCTATTACTGTATAATCCCAGTCATAAATTGTACCGAAATATGTTTTCATCAAACCTGCTGTAAGTTTGGAATCCTTTATCGGCAGAAAGTTTGAAAAATCAAGATAAGCATATTTCAGCTTAAGTCCAGCTCCATCTCCTGCATCATCGTCACTAAAGAAATCTACATTAAAACGACCCTTGATGTTGTTCCCAAATTTGGGTTCCAGACGAAAATAACCTCGCTTGACCGCTAATTCGTTTTTAATTACTTCACCATCGCAGGTTTCATAAGTCCAGCGATTCCAGATTTCCATTTTCAACTTGGTTTCTGCATTCAGGAATGCAGTTGCTAAAATAAGTAAAGCCATGAATAAAACAACTTTTTTCACTTTTTCCTCCTTATATTAAAGAAATATTCAAAATCCTTTTACGCTTGGAAAGTTAAAGTAGTATAAGATAAATGTTAAGGAATTGTTAAGCAATGCTATCTGCTTAATACATAAGGAATTATAATCACCATATTATGTCTATTTTTCAAAAGAACATATCATCTTAATTGAATCACATTGATTATCCCAATTATACATATCCATGGTTAATAATTTATAAAGAATTAATTTTTATGGTATATTAAGATTATTCAATTTAACTGTCTTTAATAATGTTTCTATGAGTTTAAACCTATAACATTAAGTTAACAGTAAACTTATTCTTCCTTAACAGAAAACAAGTATTAAAGGATAAAGCTTCCAGGAGGCATATCTATGGCCAGA
>JAUVIJ010000131.1 GCA_030592835.1 Candidatus Cloacimonadota bacterium
ATCTTCTGAATGTTACCTGCCCAAACAATCGGAAGATCAATGAATTGAACATTCCGATGTTTTTCATCACTTTCTAACTTTCTAACTTTCAACTTTTTAACTTTTAAACTTTTAAACTTTTAAACTTTTAAACTCTAATAAAATCATTGAAGGTTGACATTTTTACGGTCAAGGTTTTTCTAAGACCATGTCCAAACAAAAAATCAGACCGAATATTAAAAAAATCGGGGAAACAGGTGAGGACCTGGCTGCTCATTACCTGATCTCCCAGGGTTATGAAATTCTCTTCAGAAACTTTCACTCAGCTTATGGAGAAATCGATATTATAGCGATGCTCAACGAAGAAGTAGTGTTTTTTGAAGTAAAGACAAGGAGCAGTAAAGTGGAAAATGCTCTGCGGTCTGTTTCCAGAAAAAAATGTAGAAAACTCAGGCAGACAGCAGCTTCCTTTTTAAGCCGATTCCAAGAATATGAAGATAATCTTACCAGGTTCGATATAATAGTTATTATTATAGGGAAAAAAGGTCAGTTATATACTATCCAACATTTTGATAATGCTTTTGCAGATATATAAACCCAGATAAATCTACTGAAGAAGACTCTCATCAAAATCATCACCCATATATCTCCCCAAGTCAGGCAGGGATGATTCCCTGGGATCATTTTCGCTATAAAAGAGTTTATAATTACCTGATGTTTGCAGATCGAAGAACATGTAAGTAAGATTTTTCTGAACTCTATATTTCCAAATTTCGTAATCCCTTTCCCCCAGTCTTGTATTTAATCCGGTTGTCAGTTTATTTACTTCATCCGGAGGACCCTGACGGATATAAACCCTTCCCCGGTCACTATTCCAACCAGGCTTGAAATATGAAAAACTGTGATTACAGTATTGTACTCTTTCTTTGATCACCAGGTAAAATTCATTCTCTTCTGTCTGAAGGTTGGGGTCATTACCGGACCAGAATCTTTCTATAAAGTTCTGTTTCCCTTCAGCTTCGAGGTTTTTCCAGATTTTGGTCTGAGAAGGAGTCATGAAATATTTAACCAGTTTAAACTCGTCCTCAAGTTCAGGAAACATTCTAACCATATACTGAGATTTCTTCTTTAAACTGAAATAATCCTCCACTTCCTGGATTTGACCTGTTAGATTATCCTTTACCAACAACGTCATCAAATAAAAACCCGGATCAAGATCGTTTACCTTAAAGTTAAAAACATCCTGAATCCAGATCTGCTGCAAGTTTAGATTTTTACTGAATGTTTGAACCTGCTGATCATCCTTATTAATTATGATCTCTGTAGTCAGATCGGACAGACCATCTCTGTTCAAGGCAAAATTCTGCAGTTCATAATAGATAAAGAGCTGAGTATCTATATCCAGTTCAAATATATGATTAGGTTTTACCAGAAAAAGGTTCTCTCCCCTGTGGAATTTTTCCAGGTACGTGGTCGTGTCGGGTTTGATCTCAGCAGATAGTTCCAGATCACTGACAAGATTAGTTTCTTCTAAAGTTTGAAATGTGTAGGACCACTTTTTACTCGAACTGCTGATTTTATCAATAAATGTAAGTTCAATTCCCAGTCCGGATTTGGTTAGGGTGGCATAGATCTTATCCAGAAAACTACCTCCGGATATTGTCTTTTCCTGATTGGTCAGTACTATCCTGTTGATAAAATTCTGATCGTATACCTGTACAGTATCTCTTTTAATAACCAATTGTACTTCCAGTTCGGCTATGAATCCATACTCAGTATCAACAAATTTCAGTTCCTTATATGGCACTTCATAGTTGATATCGAGAACCGTGTGAAAATCCTGATCCAGAAATCGGTTGTAATCCACACTTACGTTCAGTTCAGCAGACAATTGGATAATGGCAAGGATGAAAAGAGCAATAAACAATATTTTCATTCGATTATCCTCTGTTATTCAGGTTCAATTTGATTAAGGGTTTTTCCAGAATATTATCTTTCATATAATTCATCAATTCTACACTGGGAAATATTTTTAGTTCCTTGAGCTGCAACTGTAAAGTTCTAAAATTCCTGGTTTGGATCAGAAAGTGTACACCAAATTTACCGGGAGACTGGGAAAATTGTGTTTTCATCTGATTTGCAAGAGAACCGGTAACTTTATCTTCAGATAGTTTGAAATAGATATCGCCTGTTAGATTATCCTTCAATTCATCAAATCCCAGAATTTTCTGAGGACTAACTCGAAGAATATTTTCACTCTCGTTCCTGTAATCTGATTTCCTGCCGATAATAAACAGCTCTTTTCCTTCCTCCATATTCTGGTAATATTCATCAAATTTCTTATCGAAAAGACTGATCTCGAATTTTCCCTTGAGATCTTCCATAATAATGATGGCGAAAGGGTTCCCTTTTCTACCTGCTTTTTTTATGACCTCAGAAACAACTCCCGTGATAGCAAATAACCCGGTTGATTTATCGGTATTACTGTTTTCTCCTGAAGAATTCATCAAGGGTAGATTTTCAAGCAGTTGTCGATATTGATGCAGGGGATGACCCGACCAGTAAAAACCAAGTACTTTTCTTTCTTCTTTCAGTTTATAGTTAATACTCCAGTCATGCAGGTGTGGTAATTTGGGAAAATATTCGTTCTCTTCATCCTCGGAGAAAGAATCGAACAACATGAATTGTCCTCTTTTTCTTTCACTTTGAACACCGGTCGCATATTCCA
Organism: Candidatus Cloacimonadota bacterium; assembly: GCA_030592835.1. Lineage (GTDB taxonomy): Bacteria > Cloacimonadota > Cloacimonadia > Cloacimonadales > TCS61 > JAUVIJ01. The sequence goes on from JAUVIJ010000131.1 coordinate 2,708, forward strand.
GAGCTGCCTCGATAGCTTCATATTTCTGGGCTCTGCTTCCTTCCAGATCATCCATGGCACCGGCAGCGATTAAACTTTCCAGAACTGATTTATTGACCGACATAGTATCGTTTCGAGAACAGAAATCGAAAAGATTCTCGAATTTTCCGTTCTTCTCCCTCTCTTCCTGAATTGCGCTGATAGCCGCCCCACCTACGTTCTTAATCGCCTTCAAACCAAACAATATTTTTTTGCCTTCAACGATAAAATCACGTCCGCTTTTATTTATATTGGGCGGTTCGACTTCGATCTTCAATTTCAGGCATTCTGTAATGAAATTAGGGATTTTAGTAGGATTGTCTTCCAGGGATAACAAAGCTGCCAGGAATTCGACAGGATAATGTGCTTTCAGAAAAGCGGTTTGAAATGCGACAAAAGCATAGGCAGTAGCATGACTTTTATTAAAAGCATAATTAGCAAATTCCAACCAGTTTTTCCAGATCTCTTCAATTATCCTGTCTTTTACTCCGCTCCTTGAAGCGCCTTCAGAGAATTTATGTTTTAACTTCTCCATCGTTTTCAGTTTCTTTTTTGAGATGGCTGCCCTGAGGGTATCTGCTTCAGCTCCCGTCAATCCCCCCATTTCCCTGGCGATCTGCATGACCTGTTCCTGATATACAGTAACACCGTAGGTCTCTTTCAGTATATCTTTAGTGAGTGGATGGACATACTCGATCTTTTCCCGTCCGTGTTTTCGATTGATAAAGGTATCGATAAACTGCATTGGACCGGGTCGATAAAGAGCGACCATTGCAATAAGATCATCGAATTTATTAGGTTTCAGTTCCATCAAGTATTTTTTCATTCCCGAGGATTCATATTGAAAGATACCATTTGTCTGTCCCTGAGATAAAAGCTCATAAGATTTTTTATCTGTAAGATCAACATTTTCGATATCGATATCGATATTCTGTGACTCTTTAACCAGGTCGATGGTTTTCTTGATCAAGGTCAGGGTTTTCAAACCCAGAAAATCCATTTTCAGGATCTTGAGATCTTCGAGCCATTTACCTTCATATTGAACAAGTACGGCACTATCACCGTTTTTCTGTGAGGTCATCATCAGGGGAACATAATCACTAAGAGTTCCCGGTGCAATGACTACTCCTGCTGCGTGAATACCTGTATGTCTGATCAGACCTTCCAGAACCTTTGAATAAGACAGGATAGATTTGTTCATATCATTGGATTCCATAAGATTGCGGAAATCTTTGGACTGTTTGAGAGCATTATCGAGAGTTATCTTAGGAATCGATGGTATTTCTTTGGTGATATCGTTTGCTTGAGATGCCGGCAGTTCCAGAACCCTGGCGACATATTTGATAACAGATTTCGCTCCCAAAGTGCCAAAAGTTATGATCTGAGCCACACTTTTCCTTCCATATTTATCGATCACATAGTCAATTATTTTGCTGCGTCCCTCCGCACAAAAATCAATATCGATATCGGGCATACCGATCCTGTCCGGATTGAGAAAACGCTCGAAGAATAGATTATATTTCAGCGGTTCGATCCGGGTGATGTCCAGAAGATAGGAGACGATACTGCCGACAGCAGATCCTCTACCAGGTCCAACCGGCACATCCATCCGACGGGCTGCATCGATAAAATCCTTAACTATGAGGAAATAACCTTCGTAACCCATTTCATTGATAACCGAAAGCTCATAATTGATCCGCTGTTTAATTTCTTCGTTCATTTCCGGGTACTTGTTCTCAGCTTCACGGTAACAAAGTTCTTTTAAATAGGTACTCATGGAATCATATCCTGAAGGCAGGTCGATCTCAGGTAAAAGAAAGGAGTCATATTCCAGTTCAAGATCGATACTTTCAGCGATTTTTACCGTATTATCATAAGCTTCGGACAGATCCGGGAAGAGCGACCGCATCTTTTCTTCTGTCTTGAAATAGAGTTGATCGGTCTTATATTGCATTCTATTCGTATCGGAAAGAGTTTTTCCTGTCTGAATGCAAAGCAGCATATCATGGGCTTTGGAATCCTCTTTCTGCAGGTAGTGACAATCGTTGGTGACTACTAGAGGAGTATCTGTATCTTTCGCCAGTTGAATGATCCTGGGAGCAACTATCTTCTCTTCCTCTATATTATGATCCTGTAATTCGAGGTAAAATCGCCCCGGAAAAGTGTCTTTAAAAAAGGTAACGACCTCTCTGGCTTTGTCCTTTTTGTCCTGAAGTAACAGAGACGGGATCTCTCCTTTTAAGCAGGCGGACAGGCAGATAAGGCCTTCAGTGTGTTTCCTGAGGTCTGTTTTACTTATCCTTGGTTTGTAATAAAAACCTTTCAGATAGGATTTTGATGAAAGTTTCATCAGGTTTTTGTAACCTTTTCGATTTTGAGCCAGCAGAACCAGATGATGTCTGATCTCTCTTTTGGAATTCGGATCTTCTACTTCCTTGTTTATAATATAGGTTTCGATACCGATAATAGGTTTTATTCCAATCTTATGTGCAGTTTTATAAAAGTCGATAGCGCCAAACATATTACCATGATCTGTCATCGCAACTGCCGGCATACCGTAAGATTTAGCCATGTTCAGAATTTTATCGACCCGGCAGGCACCATCTAACAGGCTGTACTGTGTATGATTATGTAAATGAACAAAAGCCATTTGTTAATCCTGTCTTCTTTGTCTAATTATCATGCTGTCTACCCCGCAAAAACATGTTTTTACCTCCGGTAGAAAATTACAGAAAATATTAATGTCAAGACAAAAAGAGAGAAATTATGAGAGCCTGGATCTATTCTTTTATCCAACTTACAAATAACAAATTATGAATTATGAATTATGAATTATGAATTATGAATTATAAATTCAAAGCAAATAAAAGCATCGCTCATTTGTTATTTCGATATTTATTATTTGTGATTCATTTGATTTTTGGGTTTTGTTGTTTGTATATCTACAATCTGGTTCCCAAGTTTTTCTTGGGGACCTAGGAATTTTCTTTCAGCATTACGGAGACACTTCGACTCCGCTCAGTGTGACAAGTAAGTATGTGTTCAATCGTTTTCACCCAGGCTGCAAACTTTGTAACAAGAAGGAAATTGATAGAGCCTGGATCTATTCTTTTATCCAACTTACAAATAACAACTTACAAATAACAAAT
>JAUVIJ010000199.1 GCA_030592835.1 Candidatus Cloacimonadota bacterium
TCTGAATAAACTTTTAAAGCCCTCTGTAGTTTCGGAGGGCTTTTTTTAATGAATTTAACATGATTGTTTATCTTTGGGAGATAGAAAAAATTTGACTCAATTAAAATATTGCATGGTAATTGATCAAGGTGTAAATGATTTTAAATAAATTGCGATTGTTGTATTATGGCAAATAATAATGAATAAATATCCAAGAAGGAAATCAACAAGATTAAAGGAATACAATTATTCGCAACCAGGATTCTATTACGTTACAATTTGCACAGACAATCGCCAAGAATTATTTGGTTTGGTCGAAAATGAACAGATGAAATTAAACAAATTTGGCAAAATTGTTGATGCTGTGTGGTTACAAATTCCCAACCATTTCAATAATATCCAATTAGATAAATATGTTATTATGCCCAATCATATTCATGGGATAATTAAGATTGTAGGGGCGAGGTTACCTCGTCCTGAATCTTCCCGCCCGGATAATAACAACAACAATGATAAAATAATCGAGCGCGGAAACCGCGCCCCTACAGGGTTGGGTCAAATTATTGCATATTTTAAATATATTTCAACAAAACAAATAAATGAATTTAAAGATAATGGTGTAAATAAAATTTGGCAACGCAATTTCTATGACCATATCATTAGAAATGAAAAATCTTTGAACGCAATACGAGAATATATTTTAAACAATCCCATTAATTGGGGAAGAGATATTGATAATCTGAATTCTGATTAATTCAAATTGTATTTTATTTAATAGGAGCAGGTAATGTTAATTTTAAGATGTACAGCTAAACTTTTGAAAGAGATGGGTATAGCAAGATCAGAAATTTATGATTTTCCCCATGTAAACACATTGCTCGGTTCATGGTATGCAAATATCATTTTTATTGATAAAAAAAATGTTTGTTATTTGTAAATGAAAAAACTCTATTCACCTTTCTTATTCCCGGAATAAAAAGATCTTACCTGAAAGATATCAAAGATTTATTTATTAACAATTTAAGATTGAACTTGGCTTTTTTGGGTATAGATCTATCAAGTATTCAAGAGATTTGTGAGCCTTACAAAGAATATACAATTAGTAAAACTTCAAGTAAAAGTGTGTTGGGATCGATGAATGATTACGCCAGATGTTTTAAAGCAAAAATTTATTATGACAATGAGCAAATGATTGATAATATTTTGCAGACTAATTTTGAAATGAATAAAATGCCGATGGGAGCAATAGGTTATTCAAGTGGCGAAGAAAAGCTATTTGAGCTATTAACAAAAGCAGGTCACATAATAAGGAAGTCAACCAGATCGAAAACATGTCTCTCTTTCCTGAAAATAGATTGATTCGAGCGTGGAAATCGGTGTTTCAAAGTTCTTCACATGAAGAAAATCAGGAAACAAGCATTATAAAAGTCCGTCTTCATTCGGCTACTGCCGGATTACGCCGGGATAAATGACGAGGTTCTTGTCTCGGCGTAGCGGTCAAAAGAAGTAACATAATAATCATAAATCTCCCATTTGTAGTTAACAGTACAATGGTTTTGATTTTTTTCCGGTGGACACAGTCAGAAAAGAAAATATTTGACAATTATAATACAGTTAGTTATTTAGTTAACAGACTAAATATATGTCGAGGAAAATAGATGTATAACGATAAAGTATTCAAAGCACTTTCAGATCCTAAACGCAGGAAAATAATCAGACTACTGCGTCAGCGGGAGCTGACTGCTGGTGAAATTGCAGATAATTTCACCATCTCCAAGCCATCGATCAGTGAACATCTCAAAATCTTGAAAAATGCAGATCTGATCAACTCAGAAAAGAGGGGTCAATTTGTGACCTATTTTCTCAATGCTACGATCCTGGAAGAAGTTGTTAGCTACTTATTGGAAATTATTAAATAAATTCGCGGGAGGAACCGATGAATAAAAGATTTTATTTCAGCATCATAGTGATTGTGATCCAGATCATATTTGCAATCTATCTCAACTCTTTAATACCGGCTGGACGACCGATTCCAGTTCACTGGAATATCAGGGGAGAAGTGGATGGATATACCACCGGTAGAACTTCTCTTTTTCTGTTTCCATTAATAAATTGTTTTATCCTGACGTTAATGATATTACTGCCTTTCCTCTCCGTTAGATACCGTAAAGCCAGTGAAAGGTTTGATAAGATTATACCTTCACTTACCAATATCCTTGTTTTGTTCTTTGCTCTCATTCACATTTATACTTTGCTTTTGGCAGCAGAGAAATTTGCTCTGGGAGTGAATCTGATTTTCCCGCTTATGGGATTGATGTTTATTCTAATCGGGAATATTCTTCCTAAAATACCTTCCAATTTTTTTGCCGGGATCAGAACTCCCTGGACCCTGTCCTCGGAAAAGGTATGGAGAAAAACCCACAGGATAGGAGGAGCAAGTTTCATTCTCGGTGGTTTCATGATGATTATTGTTCCCTTTATCTGGCCGGGAAATCCTCTGGCGATGATCATAATGTTTGTTTTATTTATGATAATTATTTTATATCCAGTAATTCATTCATTTATTTTGTATAAAAAGTATCGGGATAAATTAGAATAATTCCTGTATTTTTTGAGCTGGTTTATTCCCTCACCTCATTTGACATAACCTGCGGTTAGAACTGATTCTTTAAATCAAGTTCAGTATTCCTGATAACTTATTGTTTGCCATCAACTTACAAACAAATTTTTGATTATAAAAGTCTTTCAGGTAATATATTTTTACTGGTTAAAATTTTTGAGGATGATGTCTATCTTAATTTTTAGTAGAAAAAGCCCTTTAATATGGTTGACACCTTTTTATTTATTCCCAATTTGGCTTCTAATATTTTCAAAATGATGGAGGATTTTGAATGGGCAAAAAAATTACGATTTTCGGAGCCGGTCTGGTCGTAAAACCGATGGTGGATTATCTTGCCGGTCATGGGTTTGAGATCACGATTGCCAGCAGAACCTTGAGCAAAGCTGAAAAGCTGGCGGGTCCCCACGACAATTGTACAGCTAAACAGGTGAATTCAAGTGATGTGGAAGTGATGGAGTCTTTGGTTAGAGAGAGTGATCTCTGTGTAAGTCTTCTTCCTGCAACGATGCATGTTGGTGTTGCAAAGATGTGTATCAAGCATAAAAAACACATGGTCACGACTTCCTATATCAGTCCGGAAATGAGGGCTTTGGATCAGGAAGCAAAAGATGCTGGAATAATGATCCTTAATGAAATTGGTGTCGATCCCGGTATCGATCATATGTCCGCTATGAAGATCTTTCATCAGGTAGAAAATGAAGGTGGTAAGATCGTCAGTTTCATGTCCTATTGCGGTGGATTACCGGCACAGGAAGCCAACACAAACCCCCTGGGATACAAGTTCTCCTGGGCACCTAAAGGTGTTCTCAAAGCAGCCGGCAATAATGCCCGATACCTGAAAGATGATAAAGTCGTTGATATCGAGGGAAAGAATCTCTTCAGGAATTACTGGTTTGTTGACGTCGAAGGGATCGGAACACTGGAAGCTTATCCAAATCGTGATTCGATGGGATATATCGATCTTTACGGATTGAAGCATTTACATACAATGTATCGAGGAACTTTCCGCAATGTCAGTCATTGCAATACCTGGTATATACTTTCTCAGATGGGATTTTTTCAGGAAGAGAAAACTTTCGAAAATCTGCAGGGAACAGTTCGTGAGTTTATTTTAA
>JAUVIJ010000033.1 GCA_030592835.1 Candidatus Cloacimonadota bacterium
AGTATCTTCCCCCGGCGGTGTCTCCCAACTCAACAACCATGCCTTGTCAATTCCCCACTCATCCATATCCGCAATCAGTCCCGCGTCATTACGACCATGCCAGAATACATGTTGATGACTGTCAATAATCATTGTTTTACTCACTTCTGTTATTCCCTCCGGTTTCCAATCACTTCATTACTTCATCACATCATTACATCATTACTTCATTACTTCATAACTTCATCACTTCAAATACGCCGCCTCGACCTTCGCCATCGCTTCAATCACATCCGCCACTTCCTCATCACCAAGCCCCTCATGAAACGCCATCATAAAATGTGTCGCATCCGTCTTCTCAATGTTCGTCATATCATAAACCGGATCACGATCACCATTATACAACTCACTCGACCAGGGCAACCCGCTCTCACCATAAACATTCCGATCACAAAACCATTTCATAATTATCAAAGGTGCAGCTCAAAACAATCTTAAATCGATCGATGTAGAGATTCCTGTGGGCATTTTTACTTGTGTTACCGGTGTTTCCGGTTCAGGTAAAAGTTCTCTTATTAACCAAATCCTCTATCCTGCTGTAGCGAACAGGATCAACAGATCCATTTTACGAGAGGGTAGTTACCGGGAAATTACCGGGATCGAATATTTTGATAAGATCATTAGTATTGATCAGCAACCCATTGGCCGAACACCCAGATCGAATCCAGCCACCTATATCAAGTTGTTCGATCCCATCAGAAATCTCTTCTCCCAGCTTCCGGCAGCCAAATTAAGAGGATATAAACCAGGAAGATTTTCTTTCAATGTCAAGGGAGGAAGATGTGAATCCTGTCATGGAGCCGGAGTAAAACAGATTGAAATGCATTTTTTACCAGATATATTCGTTACCTGTGAAGCCTGTAAAGGAAAACGGTATAACCATGAAACCCTGGCTGTGAAATATAAGCATAAAAGTATCACCGATGTTCTCGACATGGATGTTCAAGAAGCAAGAGATCTCTTTCGTAATGTTCCAAAAATCGCCAGAAAATTACATACACTGATCGATGTTGGTCTGGAATATATAAAGCTGGGGCAATCCTCCACAACTCTTTCAGGGGGTGAAGCTCAGAGGATCAAATTATCCCGGGAATTAAGTAAATCAAGCACTGGAAAAACCCTTTATATCCTGGATGAACCTACAACCGGACTACATTTCGATGATATCAAAAAACTATTGAGCGTTCTGCAAAGACTTGTAGCAATGGGTAATACTATCGTCGTCATCGAGCATAATCTTGATGTAATCAAATGTGCTGATCATATTATCGATCTGGGACCAGAAGGAGGAGATGAAGGCGGCTTTGTCGTTGCTACAGGCAGTCCGGAGAAGATAGTACTTAACATGGAATCCGACACAGGAGTATTCTTAAAAAATGTTCTACCAGATGGAGTAAAAAATGAATCTAAGAAAAAACATTGAAGATATATGGAATAAGAGTTTATATACTAAAGCTGATAGAGAAGTATTTGAACATTTCAAGACAAGTCTGAATCAGGGAAAGATCAGAGCTGCTGAAAAAATAGATAATAAATGGCAGATCAATTTATGGGTGAAAAAAGGGATTTTGATCGGTTTCAAAATGGGAATAATTGTCGAAATGCCTTTGAGCGAGTCCAAAAGTTTTTTTGATAAAGACACTTATCCGGAAAGAAAAATCGGTCTGGAACATAATATCCGTTTAGTTAGTGGCGGTAGTTCTATCAGAGATGGAGCTTATGTTGCACCTTCTGTTATCATGATGCCCCCGATGTATATAAATGTAGGGGCGTATGTCGATGCCGGCACAATGATAGATTCCCATGCTTTGGTCGGATCCTGCGCTCAGGTCGGGAAAAATGTGCATTTAAGTGCTGCATCACAACTTGGAGGAGTGCTGGAACCGATAGGAGCAAATCCGGTAATTATTGAGGATGACGTCTTTATTGGCGGTAACTGCGGAATCTATGAGGGAGTGATCGTCCAGACAGGAGCTATTCTCGCTGCCGGAGTGATCCTCACAGCTGGAATACCTGTTTTTGATTCTGTTCACAACAGATTTATCCGCAAGAGTGAAGAACAGCCACTGACAATTCCTGAGAATGCTGTTATTATTTCTGGAACAAGACCTTTAAGATCGAATCCTGAATATTCTGTCTATTGTCCTATCATTGTCAAATACCGGGATAAGAATAGTGATATCGCTGTTACCCTGGAACAGGCTCTGCGATGAGTTCTGTAAATCTTGCTGACAGACTGAGCCAGGTTCATAAATCCGAGATTCGTAAAATCTTTGAATCAGCTCCGGCAGACTCAATAAATCTGGGCTTGGGAGAGATACAATTTAACACACCGGATCTAATTTTAGAAACTGCCGGACGAATACTTAATTCAGAAATCATCAGATACACTCCAAATGCGGGTCTTTCTGAAGCAAGAGAATCCGTGGCAACTTACTATGATAAAGATAATTTCGATGGGGAAAATGTCTGTTTGACGGCTGGAGTTACCGAAGGTATTTTTATCTGTGTGTTTTCATTGGTTAATCCCGGCGATGAAGTATTGATTGCCAATCCTGCTTTTGTTGCTTATGAAACCGTCGTCCGAATGGCAGGTGGAATTCCAATATTTTTCGATCTCGATCCCGATAAAAATTTTCAGCTTAATAAAGATTCCTTTCGCCAGGCGATCAGTTCCAGAACAAAACTGATTATTTTAAACAACCCTTCCAATCCATTGGGGATAGTATTTTCAAAAGACGAAATTGATTTTATTCTCGAACAGCGGAAAAGAATCGATGCTTATCTTCTTGTAGATGAGATCTACAGAGATTTGTATATTAGATCCAGGCCTGAATCTATGCTCAGCAGTGATGAAATGATCATAATTGCCTCGGGACTTTCCAAAACTCATTGCATGACAGGATGGAGAATCGGCTGGTTGATTACTAGCAATCTTCATCTGATGAAAGCATTTATAAACACTCATCAATATATCAATACATGTGCACCTTTTCTTTCCCAGAAAATAATGCCTGTGGCTTTATCGTCAGCCGGTATAGAAGCTGCGGACAAGATCAGACAGAAACTAATCCTCAATCGTAAATTAATATTAACATTTTTCCAGAAAATCAAGGGAGCGAATATCCTTGTTAATGATGCTTCTCCCTACCTTTTCGTCAATTTAGGAATTGATGATCTAAAATTGACTCGGCAATTATCTCGAAAGGGAATAATTGTGATTCCTGGAAGTGTATTCGGGAAAAATGGGAAAAACTGGATACGAATAAATTATGGAATATCTGAAAATCAATTAAAAAAAGTATTTACAAGATTTGAATCTGTATTATCTCTTATTCTATTAAATTAATTCGATTAATTGTAAGGGAGATCTATAGTGAAGTTATTAATTGTTACTACTGTATTAATCCTGATCTTAAATACACTTATTAGAGCTGATACAAAGATCGACTTTCTCCAGGAAAAACTACTGACCTCCAAGGATTATGATAGAATAGATATTTTAAATCAGTTATCGATTGAAACCAGGAATTCAGATCCTCTTGAAAGTATTGATTATGGCAGAAGAGCTTTACAATTGGCAGAAAGTTTAAAAAGCAGAATATATATTGCACATTCCTATAAAAATATCGGAACCACATACCATATTATGGGTGATTATGCTTTAGCGAAAACTAATCTCGAAAGTGCCTTGAAATCATATATGAAAATTGCTGATAAACGTGGGATTGCATCCACTTTGAATAACTTGGGACTCGTGAATTTAAAGATGAATAAACTGGATAAAGCTCTGGAGTTCTTTTTAAATTCCCTCAAACTGGAAACAGAAATGGATAATCAATCCGGTATCGCCCATTCATATAACAATCTGGGAAACTTTTACTATCAGATAGATGAAATGGAACAAGCTCTGGAATATTATAGTAAAGCCCTGATAATCTATGAAGAGATCGACGACAATACCGGGATTTCCAATGAACTCAACAACATCGGGGTTATTTATGATGAAAAAAAAGAATATCTTATTGCTCTGGAATATTACCTTAAATCTCTGGAGATTGACCAATTATTACAGGAACCCAGCAATATTGCAACATTATATAATAATATTGGTATTGTATATCAAAATATGGACATGCCGGACAAGGCTCTAGAATATCTTGTTAATTCCCTGGATATTACTAAAGAGATCGGAGAAAAATATTCCATAGCTAATACAGCTATCAACATCGCTAACATCTATCTGAACAATAATAATTTGAGTTCTGCTTTACAATATTTAAAGCTCGGGTTGGAATATTCGGAAGCATCCGGTGCTAAAGATCTCCTGGTTAGCATTTATCATCTCTATTCGACTTATCATTCCCAGAAAAGAGATTTTGAATTGGCCTTTTATTACCAGGGAAAATATCTTAATGAGAAGATTAAAATAGTTTCTGAGCAAAATCAAAATATGCTGACAGAGATTAAGAAAGAATTTGAATTGGAAAAAAAACAGATCGAAATAGATCATTCACGAACATCGAGAAAAATTACTTTTATTGTAACCCTGTTTATTGCTATTATCGTAGCTGTTGCCCTGCTATCGATCCTTCACAGTAGATTTTCCTTCAAAGAAAGATTGATCACAGAGATGAACAATGTGAACGATAAATTGAAGGTCGTTGCTCGTACTGATCCCCTTACTAAAATCGCTAATCGTCGTGCAATGTTGGAGAAAATCGAATATGAGAGATACAGATTCGAAAGATATGAAAGAGCTTTTGTAATCATGATCGGAGATATCGATAATTTCAAGGATGTAAACGACAGTTTCGGACATGATGCTGGAGATTTCGTTCTTAAGGAATTATCCGCTCTGATCCTGTCTCTTTCAAGAAAGCAGGACATCATAGGAAGATGGGGTGGTGAAGAGTTTATGCTTTTACTACCTGAAACCAATCTTACCGGCGGTCGTAAAGTAGCAGAGAAAATAAACCGATCGATCCGGGAAAAAGTTTTTAATTATAAAGGAAACATTATTCATATAACTATGACATTAGGTGTAGGTATCTATGACCAACATGATTCTATCGAAGATATTATCGCTATTACCGATAAAGCCCTTTATGAAGGAAAACACCGAGGCAAAAATACTATTGTTACGATTTCCGAATTGAGTTAAACTAAGATAATGCAGTAGAGGTTTATTGAAGAGTAGTAATATTTTATATAGGGATGGTTAAGTTCCAAAAGCATTCGGAATGTATATATCATAAAGATATTCAGAAATAATTTTGTGAATCACTCATACATAAAAGTTTTATAAGCTTAAGGCCTATTGAAGATATTTGCAAAGTTCTATTGCATTATCTGGGTTAAAGAAAGAGCTACCATTAACGGTAGCTCTTTCTTCAGGAAAATACTTTATTTAATTCTTTCTCTTATTTTTTCCTTCAGCCTATTGACATCTATCTCTCTGCGACTGGCATAACCATAAGTTACACCGGATACTTCAGCAGCAATTGCGAGGAAGGTATCTGTAACAAAGTAATTCGTTTCAGCTAGAATAAAATCATATTCTTCCTGTCCTGTACTCATCCAATTGGCAGGAACATCATAAGATCGGACATCAGAATCTAATAATACAAAAACATCATCAATGATGTCGTATTCTTCATTTTGGGTATCCCATACCCAACTGGTTCCCATGAGATCCTGGATCATGCTGTCCGTATCAGGTTCAAGTACCCAATCCAGAAGAAGTTCCTGGTCGGGAGAATATTCGTCTGGCCAGTCGATAGCAGGTGCAGCCGTTGTTGCCAAGTTAAAATCCCATGATTCCCGGCTCTCGTTGATCGATAATTCGAAATTATAAACTGTTGTCACTTCAAGATCGGCATAACCTATCCAGGACAAGATCCATTCATTATATTCCAGCGGGATCTGATTACCGTTAATGAAAAGTTCAGCCGTGGTGATTGAATCGCCCTGAAAATAATCGATTCCGATTATGTATTCATCCCTGCCGAAAAGTCTCATTACAGAGAAGAAATAATCAAAATCCTCCTGATCTGGTGGATCAAGTATTCCATCATCATCGTCATCATCATTATTTCCACAGCCTATTATTAAAAGAGAAAAACACATTGTGAGAATCATAAATAACAGTAAAAATTTTTTCATAAAAACCTCCTTAAATTCAATATTTTTTTAAAAATGGATTTTAGAAGTCAACTGTCAATAAAAAATACTAATCAAAATAATAAATTGCTTTTATAGGATTAATCCGGGAAGCTTTAATCGCCGGATAAAGACCGGAAATGATGCCGATTAATAAAGAAAAACCGATGCCGAGCATAATACCTTCTATTGGGACAGGGAAAGATGTTTTCAGAAGGGTAGCTACCAATTTAACCAAAGAAAATGAGATCAGGATCCCAATAGCAGCGCCGATAAGTGCAAGGATAACAGCTTCCAGGATAAAGTGGAGGAATATATCAAATTCGGTAGCTCCGATGCTCTTACGTACACCAATCTCTTTCATTCTTTCATTGATAGAGATCAGTAAAGTGCTGAAAAGACCGATCCCACCAACTATCAGAGAAATCGATGCTATTGCGGAAAGTGTGATATTCCAATTCTTCATCTGTTCATTAATCTCTTCTGTGATTTGAAACATCAGAGCACCAACGTCATTGAACTCAAAGTCGTGAGCCATTTTATGCTGTGCCAGCAGGTTTTGATAAGTATTTGTCTTCATCTCACTGAATGATTCGTCACCCTCAGCCTGGAGATAAATATAATCTACTGCATTGTCTGTTCTCAGATATCTTGAACCCGTCGACAGAGGGATATAGACAGCTCTGAGATCTCTTCTTCGCTCCCAGCGGTTGAAATTCATTCCACTGTCGTTGAGGGTATCATCCTTAAGAATGCCAATAATCTGATAACGGTTGTTGCCAATTTTAATGAATTTATCCAGAATCTTTTCCTTCTTGAAATACCTTTCAACAAAGCCATATCCGACAATACATACTTTGGCAGAATTCTTGTTCTCAAAAACATTGAAATATCTTCCTTCTGCAAGAGGATAAGTTTTGGAAGTGAAATAGTCAATATCTGTAGCTCTTAAAAGCACTCGATTTTCCCGTTCTTCCCGGTATAAACGTTGATAATCCTCGATCATTCCATAAATATATTTATACTCAATATCACTTCTAAGCATTTCATAATCAGAAAAAGTGAGAGGTTTTGCTTCTCTTTGGATATAGAAGAATCTTTGATGTCTTCTTCCCGATTGCCCCTGTTCACCGGAAGAAGGATAAATAATAATGGAATTGTTCCAACCCATACCTTCCATTTTATCCTGGATCATATTCTTCAATCCGTAGATAGATGAAAACATAGTGACCACAGCAAATACCCCGATGATAATACCGAGCAATGTTAGCAATGAACGAAGAATGTGGGAAAATATATTCTGAAAACTGCTTTGTAAAACTTCCGACAGATGCATTATTTTCTTTTCCGGCTTTTCCTTGCTGGGGAATTTTTAATAATATCCAGACAATCTTCAACCGTTAAATCTTTAGGATCAATTTTTTTAGGTATTTTGTAATTTTTAGCTTTGAATTTTAAATAGGGTCCCCAACGTCCATCCAGGATCTGAATACCTTTATCAGGAAAATCTTTGATTACTTTTTTCAGGTCTTCAATCCGTTTTGTAGAAATAATTTCGATCGCTCTATCCAGTGAAACCTGATCAGGTTCATCATCGATAAGTGAATAAAACTTATTTTTATGTTTAACATACGGACCGTACTTGCCGATCGCAGCCGAGATCTCACTGTTTTCAAACTTCCCGAGAATCCTGGGATATTTAAAGAGTTCAACCGCTTCTTCCAGAGTAATATTTTCCAGGGTTTGATCCTTCTGCAGGGAAGCAAACTGTGGCTTTTCACCATCTTTGGCTTCTCCCAGTTGGGCTATTAAACCATAGCGACCGATCTTTACATAGATATTTTCCCCAGTCTTTTTATCTTTACCCAGTAGTTTTTCACCACTGAATTTCCCGGTATTCTGCATTGTATCCTGCACTTTTTCGATAAAGGGTTTGTAGAATTCTCCGATCACTTCGTTCCATTTCCTGTTACCGCTGGCAATTTCATCAAATTCCTTCTCGATATACGCTGTAAAATTGTAATCTACAATATTATCGAAGTATTTCTCCAGAAAAGAATTAACGACCGTGCCAATGTCGGTCGGAAAAAATTTTCCTCTAACTACACCGTATTTTTCCTTAATTTTAGTTTCGTTTATTTTTCCATCTTCTAATATGAATTGATTTAAAGCTCTGTCTTCTCCAGTTAGATTATTCTTTATCACATAATTTCTCTTCTGAATAGTCGTGATGACTGGTGCGTAGGTAGAAGGTCTTCCAATTCCAAGTTCTTCAAGTTTTTTAACAAGGCTGGCTTCTGAATATCTCAATGGAGGTCTGGAAAATCGTTCTGTTGCTATCATTTGTAAAAGTTGCAGTTCCTGTCCCTCGGTCAGCGAAGGTAGTATATTACCGTTATTCCCTTTTTTATCTTCATCTCCGGATTCCTTGTACACTTTCAGAAAACCGTCAAATCTTATGACCTCTCCTCTGGCGACTAATTTTTCACTGGTCGTGGATATTAAAATATCAGCGGTTGTTCTTTCAAGCAAAGCCGCACTCATCTGACTGGCAATCGTCCGTTTCCAGATCAGTTGATACAATCTGATCTGATCCTTTGTCCCATCTATTGAAACACGATCGAAGTAAGTAGGGCGAATAGCTTCATGAGCTTCCTGAGCATTTTTACTTTTGGTCTTAAAATTTCTGGAATGGGAATATTCTTCTCCAAACTGTTTGATGATCGCTTTTTTTGCCGAACCGATAGCAAGAGTAGAAAGGTTCAAAGAATCTGTTCTCATATAGGTTATCAATCCCGATTCATATAGCTTCTGAGCAACCATCATGGTTTTTGAAACTGAAAATCCCAATTTCCTGTTTGCTTCCTGCTGTAAAGTAGAGGTAGTGAAAGGTGGTGCCGGCGATTTTTTTACCGGTTTTGTCTCTATTTTCCCGACCTTGAATTTAGCTCCGGAACATTTCTGCAGGAAATCTATAGCTTTTGTTTCATTTTTAAGATATCCAGTTAGTTCTGCTTTAAAAACTGTCTTATCCTGATCGTCGATAACGAATTCAGCGACGACTCGATAGGATTGAACAGATTTAAAATTCTTGATATCTTTCTCTTTTTCAACAATCAGGCGAACTGCAACAGATTGAACCCTTCCGGCAGAAAGAGCAGGTTTGATCTTTCTCCATAACAACGGTGAGAGTTCAAAGCCTACAAGTCTATCGAGAACTCTTCTGGCCTGTTGAGCATCAACGACATTCTGTTTGATCCCACGGGGATTGGAAATGGCATTAACAATCGCTGATTTAGTAATTTCATGAAAAACGATCCGTTTCACCTGGTTTTCTTCAAGGTCCAAAGTCTTGACCAGGTGCCAGGCAATTGCTTCTCCTTCACGATCCTCATCGGAAGCAAGCCAGACTATATCTGATTTACCTATGCTCTTTTTTAGATCAGCAACAACTTTACGTTTGTCCGGAGGAATAACATATCGAGGTTTATAACCATTGTCAACATCGACACCCAGATCTCTATCGGGCAGATCACGAATATGACCATTAGAGGCTTTGACAATGAAATCTTTTCCCAGGAACCGTGAGATCGTCCTGGCTTTTGCTGGGGATTCTACTATTATAATATTGTTATTCATAAGTTCTAATTTATATCTTCACTATCGAATTCTATCTCGTAATCTTTTCCGAAGAATATATCGAGAAGTTCTCTGACGGTAATATCGGAATTACCGGAGAAAACCATAAAATTCACGATCTCATCCATAATCTGCCGGTCGATCCTCTTTTTCATGAACATTTGCAGTTGCATTGAAAGCGAGATGATCCTTTCAAACATGTCTTTGGTAATGGATTTATGGTTCAACAATCCCATCAGATAACCAAAGGCTTCGGTCGTGATTACCCTTTTTTCATCTTCAGCCAGAACCCTGAAATATGGAGATGTATCTTTACCGCTAACTAGAGCTTCCATGAAATCATTGATCTCAATATCAGAAAGTCCCAGCTTTTTCAGCTTTTCTTTTGTACTTTTATCTGTAGTAAACATCTTGATAACTTCATCCATTCTATCAATGTTCATTTAATTCCTCACCTTACTCTGTGTACAATATCTCAATTTACTATTTTACCGCAACATTTTTTATATTTTTTTCCGCTCCCGCAAGGACAAGGATCATTTCTTCCCACTTTATCAGTGATAATCCGTTGTTTGACTCTGACCTGTTCCGGTCTATTTGTTGCAGCCGGTTGTTGCGGTGGTGTAGCATCTTTATTCAAGGAGGATTTTGCCTGCTGATAGGCAGACGTTGTTGCATGTTTTTGTTGACCCATTTTCAGGAAATCTTGCAATTCTTCCCGAGCAATGAGATAAGTAGTAAATACCTTACGGGTAACATTTCTGTGAATTTGTAATACCAATTCCTGGAAAAGATTGAAGGATTCTTTCTTATATTCGATCAGGGGATCACGTTGACCGTAAGCCCTGAATCCTATACTTTCTTTTAACAGATCCATTTCATGCAGATGATCTCTCCAGAGTTCATCGACAACACTCAAAAGAACTCTTCGTTCGATTTCACGCATCTGCTCGGAAGTGAGTTCGTCCTCTCTTCTCTCGTAGGCTTCAAGAACTTTCCCCTGAATATTCAGTATCAGATCTTCGAGGTTCGGTTTATCTGGCATTACTTCATCGGGAATTATGAGTACATTAAGGTTGAATTTAAACCATTCAAGGAGATTATCAAGCTGCCAGTTCTCATAATAGAGTTCTTCTCCAAGCTCGGTTTCTACAACCTCATAGATCGCATCCTTGATCATGTCCAGGATCTCCAGCTTCAAGCTGTAACCTTTAAGGACATATCGCCGGTATTTATAGATCACTTCCCTCTGCTGATTCATTACTTCATCATATTTCAGAAGTTGTTTACGGATCTCAAAGTTGTAGGTTTCAACCCTTTTCTGAGCTTTTTCCACCGCTTTAGTCATCCAGGGATGAACTATCGCCTCACCTTCCTGGAAACCAAGTTTCATCATCATGGGAGCAAGTTTGTCGGGAGCGAACAGTCTCATCAGGTCATCTTCTAAGGACAGATAAAATCTGGAACTTCCGGGATCTCCCTGTCGTCCGCTCCTGCCACGGAGCTGACGATCTATTCTCCGGCTTTCATGCCTTTCCGTGCCAATAACATGCAATCCATCTTCCGGTAATCCAAAAGGATGGTCGGAAGTGATCTTAGTAGATAGATTCAAATAAGATTGTTTTTCTTGGGATACAACTCCTGTTCCCAACTTGATGTCGGTTCCTCTTCCAGCCATATTGGTCGCAATAGTCACTCTACCAGGCTCTCCGGCAAACATGACAATTTCTGCTTCCTGTTCGTGAAATTTAGCATTCAAAACTTTATGATCTATATTGGATCTTCTCAGGAGTCGGCTGAGAATTTCTGAAACTTCAACAGTAACTGTTCCTACCAGAACTGGCTTTTTCCTCAAGTGCCAATACTTTATCTCTTCGATGATGGCTTTATATTTTTCATTCTTAGTCAGGTAAATAACATCATTATGATCCAATCTGGTTATCGGCAGATTTGTCGGTATATCCATTACAGGGAGGTTGTAGATCTCCATGAACTCAGATTCTTCAGTGACTGCTGTTCCAGTCATTCCTGCTAATTTCTCATACATGCGAAAATAGTTCTGCAGAGTTATCGTAGCCAGGGTCTGGGTAGCTTCCTCGATCTTTACATTCTCCTTAGCTTCCAGAGCTTGATGCAAACCATCACTGAATCTTCTACCCGGCATCATCCGTCCGGTAAACTCATCAACAATCATAACTTTATTGTCTTTAACAACATAATCCACGTCTTTAACGAATAGATTATAACTTTTCAGAAGCTGTTTGATGTTGTGCAGTTTTTCATTCTGATCGAGAAATTTATTGGTGATCTTTTTCTTGAGTTCGTTTTTTTCTTTTAAATTCAAATC